>NZ_JAMPKE010000031.1:0-69036 GCF_039961955.1 Trichocoleus sp. DQ-A1 | reverse complement strand
AATCATCGACGTGGCAAAACAAAGCTTCTAAACTAAGCATGGGCGGGTAGATACTTGAGAACTCAGCACTTTCAGCGTATCTGCTCCGCCCTTTTTTATCCCGAACTCACGTTAGCTATAAATTTCAGCGTGAGATGTTGAGAGCGATTGCCTTCTAGCAAAAACAGGGTTGGCGATTGCGTTGTTGTCTCTACTACACTATTTCTGTTCTTTGGATTTCCACTCAAGCCACTTTCTCACAATTACTATGATGAGACGCTGTGCTTCTAGTAAGGACATAGGATTCTTCGGTGGCTCAGACTTCTCAACCCCGTGACGTGCATCATCGCCAATCGCGCCAGGACTCTGAGCCGTCCGAGAGAAGCATTCTGTCTTCTTTTTGGTAGCCCAGCCATCTTCTGTGATTCTTTTACCAACGTCTTCTTGAACGACTTCGTAAACTTTGTAAAGATTAACCCAGTCTTTACGCTCAGTTAAAATCCGAAAAACTTTTTTTATTTTATCGTCTGGCTCTGCACCTGCAATTTTGATCCAAGTTTCTAAGTAGCTAGGGTGTTGGGAAAAGTCCTCACTTCCATCCCATTGGATATCGAAACCGAAGTCTTCAATAGTCCAAGTTGCTGAAAGTAGACACTCTCGATTCCTCTTTCCGTCTTCATCAACTCGAACAATGACATCAAGTGTAAATGGTTTAACATCTCCAAAATAAACCATTGCCGCTGCATTTATCCGCGTCAAAAGTTCATTGGCACAGGCACACACTTGAACCTCATCTGTTATCAAGTCAAAGCGTGAAGAACTTAGGTAATAACTCCCCTCTTCTTTAATCACACTGCATTCGGGTGAACGAAGTAAATCGGTAAGATTCCTAAGATAGGATTCTTTGCCCTCCAGTAGAACTAGCCATTTCCCTTTCATTAATAACCTCGCCAAATAATAGCCGTCTTGTCATTACTACCATTAACTAACATTTGTTTCTCAGGACTAAAAGCAACAGAGAAAACTATTTCTGAATGCCCTGTGAGGGTGCAAATTTCTTTTCCTCTGCCCAGCCGCCAAATTATGATAATTTTGTTTTCACCCAATTCCAATGTTAGGGTCAGATTTCGTGCGGATTTAGGTGAAATTCACTCGCAAATACAGTTACACGGGCTGGGAGCATGATAGTTATTGATGATATTGCACAATTTTTAGATCGATTCTTTGCCGTTCATCGCTTTGGGGACGACCAAGGTGGCATTTATCACCCTTCAACGCGCCCGATTCGTCGGATAGGATTAGCCTTAGAACCTTGGGCGGGGTTAGAAAAATGGGCAAAATCTCAACGAATAGATGCTTTATTTTTACATCGTCCTTGGAAGCTGGAAGCGGGCCAACTCGCACCCGATGTTGGGGTGGTGGCGTATCATCTAGCTTTTGACGAACGAATGACGCTGGGTTTTAATCCTCGACTTGCCGATGTGTTGGGGATGTCTGCATTGAAGGTGTTGGGTGAAAAGGAAGGACGACCGATCGGTACAATTGGGGAAATTGCTGCACAGAGTTTTGTGAGTTACTGCGATCGCGTTCGGGAAATCTTCGGCGGATACGATAAAACTCTTGCGAGTAGTGAAAGCGACATCCAGCGAGTCGCAGTCGTTGGGGCAATGACCGATGCACTAATCCGCGAGGCGGTAGGGCGGGGTGCCGATCTATACATTACCGGACAGGTGCGACAGCTAGCAGCGGCGGCTGTTGAAGAAACCGGAATTCGCGTTATTGCTGTTGGTCATCGTCGGAGTGAAGAATGGGGATTGCGATCGCTTGCGGGAGTGTTGCGCGATCGCTACTTCAATCTAGAAGTTGTTTTACCGCCTCTAGGGACGATTACAGTTGCTCGTTCTGATGCCTAGACGACGTTATAAATAGATTATGAGTCGTCAGAAATTTAATCTCTTCAGATTGATTGGGCAACGTTTACGCCAATCTTTAGCAGTTTTCCGATATAGCGATCGCGCGATTAGTTTAGTCTGGACTACCAGCCGCATCCTCACGATCGTTCTTGCCGCTTTCACCTTACTTGCCGGTTTGCTACCAGGGGCTGTTGCTTATGTCAGCAAGTTAATCGTCGATGGGGTCGTTTTGGCTTCTCAAACCGGCTTGCAAAGCGATCGCTGGACAGCGTTAGGTTATGTAGGATTAGAAGCGATCGCTGTCCTGTTGTTGGCAGGTAGTCAAAGAGGTTTATCCGTTTGTCAATCCTTGCTGCGAGTGTTGCTGGGTCAGCGAGTAAATGTCTTAATTTTGGAAAAGGCACTCACACTCAACCTTACGCACTTTGAGGATTCCGAGTTTTACGACAAGATGAATCGGGCGCGGATGGAAGCATCCAGTCGTCCCTTATCGCTAGTCAGCCGGACTTTCAGCTTAATTCAGAGTGGCCTGTCGCTGGTTACCTACGGCGGTTTGCTGCTGCAATTCTCCATTTGGGCAGTGGTCGTCCTAGTCATAGCCGCCTTGCCTGCCTTTATCGCCGAAACGCGCTTTTCTGGGGAAGCTTTTCGCCTGTTCCGCTGGCGATCGCCTGAAACCCGCCAACAACACTACCTGGAAACACTGATTGCGCGGGAAGATTACGCCAAAGAGGTGAAATTGTATCAGTTGGGGCCGATGTTGCTGCAACGCTATCAAGATATCTTCTCGCGGCTGTACGGCGAAGACCGGGATTTAACGTTACGGCGAGGATTCTGGGGTTACTTGCTGGGGAGTTTGAGTACCGCCGCCTTCTATGTCGCCTACGCCTGGATTGTCCTAGAAGCGATTGCGGGTCGGATTTCTCTCGGCGACATGACGATGTACTTGATGGTGTTTCGGCAAGGACAGTCTACCTTCTCCGCCGCTCTGACTTCCATTGGGGGAATGTATGAAGACAACCTGTATCTCTCCAACCTCTACGAGTTTCTAGAACAAGACATCCCCAAAACTTGGGGGATGGCAACTCAGGGTGTACTTCCGAATGATGGGGTGCGTTTCGAGAATGTCTATTTCACCTACCCAGGAAGCCCTCAACCCGCCTTAAATGGAGTCTCGTTACACCTGAAACCAGGAGAAAAACTAGCGATTGTCGGAGAGAACGGTTCTGGAAAAACCACGCTAATTAAACTGTTAACTCGATTGTACGCCCCCGATTCTGGGCGCATCTTACTCGATGGCTTGGATTTGCCGGAATGGGACATTGAGGTGCTGCACCGACGGATTGGCGTGATTTTCCAGAACTTCGTCCGCTACCAGTTCAAGGTAGGAGAGAATGTGGGCGTTGGGGATGTCAACTACTTAGAAGACGAAAAACACTGGGAAATTGCCTCAGAAAAAGGCATGGCGAAACCTTTTATCGAAACGATGACAGACGGGTTTCAGACTCAGTTAGGACGATGGTTTAAAGGAGGAACGGAACTTTCTGGCGGTCAGTGGCAAAAAATCGCCCTCTCTCGCGCTTTTATGCGAACGAAAGCGGATATCTTGGTATTGGATGAACCAACGGCGGCGATGGACGCAGAAGCGGAAGTGATGATTTTTGATCGCTTTCGGACGGTAACAAAAAATCAGATGGTTCTCCTCATTTCCCACCGCTTCTCAACGGTGCGAATGGCTGACAAGATTGTAGTTTTGGAAGCCGGAAAGGTGATAGAACAAGGAAGTCACGAGGAGTTATTGAAAGCTGGAGGACGCTACGCGCGGTTGTTCACGTTGCAAGCAGCGGGATACCAGTAGAAATGACTAATCCGATTGGGGGATTCCGATCGAATTAGCAACTATCGCGAGCGATCGCTAGTCGAGGAGAACAGGCACAACCAATATTTGCCTTTCCCTTGGATTTTTCAGGTATCGCGGAATAATGAATTTCACTCATAAAGCGATCGCTATTTTAGGTATTATTACAGCACTCGGTGGATTAATTTTTGCTGTCCGCGTTACCCTTGAGTCATCAGGCAAGGCACAGCAATCGCAGACACAAATTCCTGTAAATCAACGCTACAACATCGCCAATCTTGATACCCTCAATAGCCGTGCCAGCGTTGCCAAAAAAATTAATAACAACGGTCAAGTGGTTGGCTTTTTTAACCCGAACGATAGTACCCAAAAGGCCTTCATCTATCGTGATGGCAACATGACCGAAATCAATAGTCTGGATAGCCGCTACAACGCCGCTACGAGTATCAATGAGAACGGGGAAATCGTCGGTGTAATGACCTTTACTGATGACAACTATCGCGCCTTTTTGTACGAAAATGGCAAGACAATTGACCTCGGCACCCTTGGGGGTAAAAGCAGCGATGCTAGAAGTATCAATGGTAAAGGTCAGGTTGTCGGGTTTGCTGATACTCGCAACGCGCAAGCGCACGCCTTCCTGTACAGCGAGGGCAAGAAGATTGACCTCGGCACCTTCGGGGGCGCGAATAGCTACGCGAATGACATCAATGAAAACGGGCAAGTCGTTGGTTCCGCAGAAAATAGCGATCGCATTCCCAAAGCTTTCCTCTACAGCGGCAGTCAAAAAACTGACCTCGGTACGTTAGGCGGACAAAGCAGCACCGCTAACAGTATCAACAACCAAGGTCAGATAGTTGGTGTGGCACACACCGCGAATCATCAACCTCAAGCCTTCCTCTACAACAATGGCAAGATGCTTGACCTCGGAACTTTAGGGGGACAAAGCAGCATTGCTCACAGTATCAACAATCAGGGGCAAGTGGTCGGTGAAGCAGAGAATGCCAGCCGCATCCCCCGCGCCTTTCTTTACAGTGGCGATCGCATGATTGACCTAAATCACGTCATTCCAGCTAATTCGGGTTGGGATTTAACCAGTGCCACCGACATTAGCGATCGCGGAGTCATTGTCGGCATTGGTACTTATAACGGCAAAACCCAAGCTTTCCAGTTAACACCCTTTACACGTTAATGCCGTTTCACGGCTTGTCCGCAAAAATTCCCTTAATGCCTTTGAAAAAAGCGTTGAAAACGTGAAATTCTCTTCTCTCTGTGTACTTTGCTACAAGTCTTTAAGTTGGTGCAATTGGAGCTAAGTTGCTTCTAAGTTTTTCTTGATGCGAACAGGCCAGACGCCAAAAGCAATTACACGCGCCGGGATATCGCGCAAAATCGGTAACCGAAGCAAGAATGGCGGCTTAAATGTCTGGGTCGAGTCAATCGCCCTCGCAATAACCCGCTGCTGAACCAAAGACTGAAAGGCTTGGATAATCCGCGTCGGCAACTCCCGTTGGCGCTGTACTTTCACCAAGTCGCTTTCTTGCAACTGTCCTTTTTTCAGCGGCTCACTCAGCACATTTGCAGCGACCACTGCATCCTGAATCGCGTAGTTAATGCCAACTCCACCAACTGGCGACATGACGTGAGCCGCATCGCCAATCAGCAGCAAACCAGGGCGATACCAACGCTTGACGCGGCTAGACTCGACGGTAAGCAGCGCCACTTGGCTCCAATCATGTAATTCTTGCATCCGGTCTGCAAACAGGGGTGATATCTCAGCTACAGACTGACGCAAAGTTTCTAAACCCGCTTCCCGCAACTGTTGATAGCTACCCTTAGGAATCACATAGCCAACCTGCCAATAATCAAAGCGGTTCAGCAGAACCAAAAGATGACCGCCAGCAACGCGCCCCATTGTTTCTTCGGGATCGTCCGCTTTGCGAGGTAAGCGGAACCAAAGCACATCCATTGGCGGCGAAGTCTTGATCGGTTCCATCCCGGCTAATTGGCGGATGCGAGAGAAGCGTCCGTCTGCGCCAATGGTCACTTGACATCGGACTTCATGCCAGCCGCCGTGTCCCCGGTAGCGTACACCCTGGATGACCCCATTTTCTTCAATCAACTCCTGTACGTTCGCTCCCATCACCAGCTGAAAATTTGGATAGCGTTTCGCTTCTTCAGTAATGAATTGCAGGAAATCTACCTGGGGAAGCATGGTGATGTAGGGGTACTTCGTCTTCAAGTGGCTGAGGTCAACAAATCGAATCGGCCCCTCGGTCGTTTTCAGAGTAAGACTGGGAACCTTTGTGTGACGCATCTGCAACAAGCGATCTGCCAAACCGAGTTTATCCATGATTTCCATCACCGATGGATGAAGCGTGTCTCCCCGAAAATCGCGGTCGAAATCTTTGTGTACCTCCAGCAACATCACTGGGATGCCTTGACGGGCTAGGAGAAGCGCTAGGACAGCCCCCGCAGGCCCTCCACCGACAATGCAGCAGTGTGTTTGCTGTACATCAAGAATATCGTGGGTCGTGGCGGGGATCTCGGTCTGCGGAGTAGTTGGAATTGCGTTCATCTTGAACACCTCGTGAAATCAGTTCAACTTGAAATCAGTTCAACTAGAGGCGATCTCTTCTGTTTCTAAAATCGGCTGGGAAAGAACAGAGGCTTGCATTCCCATCGTTGCAACTAATTCTTTGGGTGCATTCACCCGACTGGGGGAGTCTAAATATTCACCCGTAACGGCTGGCGAAACTGCCTTCATCTGGTGACGAATGCTGTAGTATCGATGAGTCTGAGCAATGATAGCTCGCTCCTGCATCGAGTCATTGGCAATTTTCTTACGCAGTTTAATAATTGCATCAATCACGGCTTCTGGTCTGGGAGGACACCCCGGCAGATAAACATCTACGGGAATTAACTTATCGACTCCTCGCACCGCCGTTGGTGAGTCTGCGCTGAACATCCCGCCAGTAATCGTGCAAGCACCCATTGCAATCACGTACTTGGGTTCTGGCATTTGTTCGTAGAGGCGCACCAATGTTGGAGCCATTTTCATAGTGATGGTGCCTGCGGTAATCATCAAGTCAGCCTGACGAGGACTTGCCCAAGGTTTCAAGCCAAATCTGTCAAAATCAAAACGGGCTGCAAACATCCCCATCATTTCAATAAAGCAGCAGGCAGTCCCAAACATCATAGGCCACAGGCTGGAGAGGCGTGCCCAGTTGTAAAAATCGTCTACGGTTGTCAAAACGACATTTTCAGAAAGACTATGGGTAATCTCAGGTCGTTCAATGGGGTTGAGAATCTGAGTTTTTTGATTGTCAGGTTCAATAATGGTTGCTGTCGGATTCATCTTTTCCTCCTTTAGCTCAATCTATAAACGCTTGCATCGAGAATGTTGTGGGTCTCGATCCGCATAGAAGTTGGAATTGCGTTCATCTTGAACACCTCGTGAAATCAGTTCAACTAGAGGCGATCGCTTCTGTTTCTAAAATCGCTGGGGAAGAACAGAAGCTTGTATTCCTATCGTTGCAACTCATTCTTTGCGTGCATTCACCCGACTGGGCGATTCTAAATATTCTCCAGTCAAAATCAAAACGGGCTGCGAACGTCCCTTCCATGAAGGCAAAAGCACTCCTGAACAGGATAGACCATAGACTGAACAGGGTTGCCCGGTTGTAGAGGTCATCTACAGTTTTTGAGGCAATATTTTTAGAAAGACTACGAGTAATTTTAAATTTCTTTATTGATTAATGAATTCGTTATTCTTTAATAGCAACTGTTTCATAACTAATGAGCAAGCGCATTTTTATTAATTAACAACGAGTAAACTGCAACTCCTCAAGAAAATAGTATCAGAAGAATTGAACTCGATTGCGACCCTGTTCTTTGGCACGGTACATAGCAGAGTCTGCATTTTTAATTAAGGTATCTACAGTGTTCCCATTAAAAGGATAGATGCTAATACCAATACTGACAGTTACGAAGATAGTTTGTCCGTTGAGAATGAAAGGCTGAGATAGGGTTGATAAAGTCTTTTCTGCAACTCTGGCAGCATCTTGAACTCTACTAATTGCAGGTAAAATTACTGTAAATTCGTCACCACCCAAACGCGAGACGGTATCGCTGCCGCGCAAGCAACCCGTGAGTCGTTGAGCGACCATCCGTAACAGCAGGTCGCCCATGTCATGTCCGAGGGTGTCATTAACCTGCTTAAAGCCATCCAGATCAAGAAACAAAAGAGCAAACAACTGGTTATTACTACTACCCCATTCTAGAGCTTGAACCATGCGTTCATAGAATTGTTTACGGTTAGGTAGACCAGTCAGTGGATCGTGATAAGCCAGATGACGCATCTGGTCTTCTGAAAGCTTTAATTCAGCGTTAGAACGGATTAACTCTTCTGCTGTTCGTTTCAACTCTTCTTCTATCCGCTTGCGTTCAGTGATATCTCGGATGACACCAACTAAAAAAATATTACCGGCAGCATCTTTGTGGAGCGATCGCTTGGTAGCGATTAGGTGAGTTGTACCAAAGATATCCGTAAATTCTTCTTCATTTTCTTGCTCCTCACCACCTTGTAACACTTGCTCATTGTTCTGCCAAAAAACTTCAGCCTCATGTTTAGGAAAAAACTCATAAGCAGACTTTTTAAGTAAAGTTTCTAGGGGATAACCAATAAATTTGCAATATGCCTGATTTAAAATAATCCAACGATGTTCTTTGTCTTTGACAAAAATTGGATCGGGGATGGTATTAATCACCTTCTGCAAAAACTCTTTAGAGCGTTTTAACTCCTCCTCCAAATAAGCCAGATGACTCACGATCGCGATCGCAGACCCTACAAGCCCCAGGAGTGGAGGAATCAGCGGTATCCACCAACCGAAGAGAAAGGCCAGGTAGGAAATACCGAGCAATCCAGCCCCAGCCGCTAAAATACTGAGACCAGACTTTCTAGGGAGACGCAATCGCCAACTAATATAGGCACCTATCCACGACCAAACCAAAATCCACAAGGCTTCTACGAGATCGGGCCAGATGTTGATTAAGGAACGTCCGTCCAGAGCAGCGCTCAGGAGCGCACTGGTAAAATTGGCTTGGAGTTCGACACCTGAAATCCTTTGTGCGCCTAGGTTGAGACGGCTACTGTAAGGGGTATAGAAAAAATCCTGGAGGCTGGGTGCGGTTGAACCAATCAAAACAATGCGATCGCGCAGAAGGCTGGGTTGTACGCGGTTTGCCAGAACATCTACCATTGAAACAATCTGAAAGCTATTGGGTTGCTTAAAGTTAGCTAATATTTGATAACCCTTGGAATCAGCCGTTACATAAGCCCCATCATTTGATTTAAAAACTGGGAAGACACCCCTCCCTAGCTGTAGGTAATCAGGGTTCACGCGCGATGGTCTAGGAGTAATTCCCTTTTCCTTCAAATAAATCAACGCCAACTGGAGCGCAAAACTTGTATGTAGTTTGTTATCTACATGTGCATATAAAAAGCTACGACGCACCTTACCATCAGCATCAACGACCACATTATTAAAACCAACTTGCTGGAGACGGTTTAGTACTGGGGATGGTGGAACACCCAAGCTTTTTTCAGTCTTCAATAGTTCAATTCCGATCAAGTTAGGGATCGTTTGAACAGCTTTGATGAATTCTACATGACCGGGTGGTACTGGGAGATCGCGATAAATATCCAGACCAATCGCTCGTGGCTCAAAGGCATTTAGTTTTTGTACTAAAGTTGCCATGACTGCGTCAGGAATGGGCCATTGTCCTACGTGCTTTAAGTCTTTTTCGTTAATTTCGACAATCACTATGCGCTCGTCTATTGGTTCTGAAGAACGCAAAAGAAACATCTGGTCTAAGGCTGCCAACTCCCAGGATTGAAACAGTCCAGCCATCCGCAGGATAATGATGCAGCTTGCAACAGCCGACGAAGCGATTGGTACTCGGCGCTCTTGTTGAAGCTGTTGCTTCAATCTTGTCCATATACTTTTTTTTACCATCGACCTGGTTGCAGGGTTATCCAAACAATTTTGTTGTATACACCATCGTGATACAACTTTCCTCAGTATGTGTAGATGGCTCGGTGCAAACTTTAAGTCTGGTCAATGAGAGACTTTTTCAAAATCAGAGTTGCTGATTATCCTTTCTTCAATACTAAGACAGCAGCGTTGTCGCTGTTTTGGCTATCCGTAAAGTGCTAAATAATTGGATGATGAAACGATACCCCATCATGCCAAAGATTTTGCCGTAGAAGTATTCGGTTTTGATTTTAGCAACTGCTGAAAAGGCCAAATACTTCTACGGCAAATATCTTTTTTTCCGTTTTGGGTGACATCGCTATTTTCTAGGGCACCCAAATTTAAAGTCCCGGCAAGGAGTTCTGAAAGTTGCGAGGCCCTGTATAACCTGATAAATCAGCCAGTTTTTCTAAAGATTTCACACCAGGCTCGACCAATTTACCGTTGACTTCCCAGCTGGGGTAGCTTTGAATTCCCGCTTTTTGGCAGATTTCCGCCTGCTTTTGTGGAGCATTGGGATCGGCACACTCAACGTAATTGACTTGGCTGAATGCCTCTTTCCCAAACAATTGCTTTTGATCGTGGCAGTGAGAACACCAGAAAGCGCCGTACATCTTTGCTCCTGCCGCTTCAAGATGTTTCGCTAAAGCAACTTCTGCGGAGCTAGAGGCGGTGGTAATGGGAAAGGTTTGCGATCCGGTGGTAGCGGAGCCACCCCCTGAAGCAAGTGGTGATTTCACAGTGGCATAGACGCCCAGAGTGCTAACTAGGGCTACCATTGCCACGACGATCCCGGTAAAAAAGAGTTGTCCCCAGTCCTCCCAAGCGCGACCGATCAAGGTCAGCACTAACAAGCTAAGGGAGAAGAAAGCGGAGGCAAGACAGTAGAGACAAACGGCTTTGATTTCAAATGCCAGTAGATACATCAAGTAGCCGCTGAAAACCGTCATAGCGGTGCCACCGGCAAATAATAGCAACCATGTCCAGTTTTCTAGTTGAGAATGCAGATCTTTTTTTTCAACTGGGTTGGCTGCCATTGGAGCGAGGGCAAAAGCGACCATGCTGACATAAGCCAGCAAGCCAAACAAAGTTAAGGGAACACCAAATACGGTGGCGTAGGGGCTGGAGAGGACTTGATTGCAACCGCTGGTGGGACAGGCAGCAGAGCCTCCTGTTAGCTTGACTACGGTTAGATAGCCTGTCACTAAGGCACCTAAAATAGCGATCGCCGCAATCAGCAGACGGGACCAGCGATGAATCCAGGGAGTAGAACGTCGGCGGCTCATGTCAGAACTGAGGTAGGAGGGCTAAGAAGTGAGAATCGAAAACTGAAGAGCAAAATTATCGCAGGCTAGAGGACTCAGTAAAAAGTTTTGAGATGTTAGTTTTTTGGAGTTAATTTAGAAAACCAACAACTAAAAACTAACAACTAACAACTGCAACTAACAACTAATAAGTGACCGAAGAAACTGGCTTGGGTTCCGCTTTGGTCGCAAAGCTGCGTCGGGTTGCTTCCACAAATTGGCTGACCCGGATCGGGTCAATGGGCTGCTCGATCCGCCCGTGGCGCTTGAGAGAGCTGGAAACAATCACGCCATCTGCGGCTTGCATCAGCGTAGAAATATTTTCCCAGTTGGCACCACTGCCGATAAATACGGGCGTCCCGTTGGCAGCGGCGGTTGCTAGTTCCAAGTCTTCTAGACTCGGAGGGCTACCCGTCGCCCAGCCACTTAAAATGACGCCATCTGCTAAACCCCGCTCAATCGTCTCTTGCACTGCTGTGGTTAGATTTGGGGAACCTAAAGGGCGACCGTGCTTGACTAAGACATCTGCCAAAATTTTTACATTACTGCCCAATTCCCGACGGTAACGGAGCAATTGATGCGCCTCTCCCTCAATCAGCCCTTGGTCAGTTGCCATGACCCCGGTGAGGACGTTGACGCGGATAAACTGAGCGTGGACGCAGGATGCAATTGCGATCGCGCTATGGGCATCATTGCGTAATACATTAATGCCTACAGGTAACGTCACCAAGTTCATGAGCCGCTGGATAATCAGTGTCATTGCACTAACGACCGCTGGATCTACCTGGTTTTTACTAAAAGGGGCGTCAAAGAAATTTTCCACAATAATGCCGTTCACGCCTCCAGCAGATAGCGCGGTCGCTTCCTGCTCAGCTCGATCGATAACCGCTTTCAGGCTACCTCCCCAGCGGGGAGATGTCGGCAGCGGCAGAAGATGAACCACGCCAATGATGGGATTCGGTGTCTTGAAGATTTGATTTAAGTCCACTTGTCTACCTGAAAACACCGGCGAATTCTTGCTACACCTGTCGGTTATTCTCCTCCAAGCAGCAAAAATGGCAGTGAAATGAATCGCATCTTGGATGATGCCATTCTAGAATTTTATCTAGAATGGAGACAGGGGTAGATACCACTATCCAGTTCCCTACTCTGGTTGGTGAGTGGAAGATAGATTCTTCAACGACTCAACTCCTATCTTCATACCCAAACCCGATCCTCCCAGTTTGACACTCACGTCCCACTGGGTCGTACACTGCTGTGCCAAGAATAGGGTATAATATTTTGGCTTCAGCTTCTAACAGAATTTCTTTAGCCGTATTTAAACCGCATGGGCAATAAGCCAACAATTGCAATTTCTCACTTGGGCTGCGAAAAAAACCGTATTGATACCGAACATATGTTAGGTCTGTTGGTACAGGCAGGGTACCAAGTAGACAGTAATGAAGAATTAGCAGAATATGTTATAGTTAATACATGTAGTTTTATTGAGGCTGCAAGGACAGAGTCTGTCCGCACCTTAGTAGAACTGGCGGAAGCGAACAAAAAGATTGTAATCACAGGCTGCATGGCGCAGCACTTCCAAGAGCAGCTGCTGGATGAATTGCCAGAAGCAGTTGCCGTGGTGGGCACCGGCGATTATCACCAAATCGTCGATGTGGTTCAACGAGTGGAAGGCGGTGAACGGGTCAAGCAAGTTTCAGAGCTGCCGACCTACATAGCCGATGAAACAACGCCTCGCTACCGCACGACATCGGAAGGTGTCGCGTACCTGCGGGTAGCGGAAGGATGTGATTACCGCTGCGCGTTCTGCATTATTCCCCATCTCCGGGGAAATCAGCGATCGCGCTCCATTGAATCCATCGTCGCCGAAGCCCATCAGCTAGCCTCGGAAGGAGTCCAAGAGTTAATTCTCATCTCCCAGATCACTACCAACTACGGTCTGGATATTTACGGGAAGCCGAAACTGGCGGAACTTCTACGGGAGTTGGGAAAGGTTAACATTCCGTGGATTCGGATGCACTATGCCTATCCCACAGGTTTAACACCAGCCGTCATTGAAGCAATTCAGGAAACTCCTAACGTATTGCCTTATTTGGATTTGCCGTTACAGCACTCCCACCCGGAAATTCTCCGCGCCATGAACCGACCTTGGCAGGGACAGGTAAACGACCAAATTATTGAGCGGATTAAAACAGCTCTGCCTGATGCTGTACTGCGAACCACTTTCATTGTCGGGTTCCCTGGCGAAACGGAAGAGCATTTTGCACACTTGCTACAGTTCGTCCAGCGCCATGAATTTGACCATGTAGGTGTGTTTACTTTTTCTCCAGAAGAAGGCACCCCTGCCTTCACCTTGCCCAATCAACTGCCCCAAGAAGTCATGGATATCCGCAGGGATGCCTTGATGGAAGTTCAGCAGCCAATTTCCTTGAGAAAAAATCAAGCTTGTGTCGGCAAGATGGTTGATGTCTTGATTGAGCAAGAACATCCAGAAACTGGGGAATTAATCGGTCGATCTGCCCGATTTTCTCCGGAGGTAGACGGATTAGTCTACGTCCAAGGCGACGTCCCATTAGGTTCTATAGCATCGGTGGAAATTACAAGCACTGACATCTACGACCTGTATGGTCATGTCGCCAAGCCCGAAGCATGAAGAATGACAACTCAAGAATGAAGGCTGAAGAACTAAGGCAAATATTAATTCATACTTCAAACTTCATACTTAAAAACTTCATACTTCGCAATTCACAATTCTCGAACACTAACAACTAACAACAAATTATGACCCTTTCGTTCACAAGCCTAGGCCTTTCAGAAGCTCGCATTCAGCAACTAGAAAAACTAGGCTTCACTGCGCCCACACAAATTCAATCCCAAGCCATTCCTCATCTGTTGGCTGGTCGGGATGTGGTGGGACAATCCCAAACTGGAACCGGAAAAACAGCGGCTTTTTCGCTGCCGATTTTGGAACGGATCGACATTAAAAATCCCGCAGTCCAATCGCTGATTTTGACACCGACGCGGGAATTAGCTCAGCAAGTTGCTCTGGCAATTCGCAGCTTTAGCAACGAGCGGCGGTTGGGTGTGCTGACAGTATATGGCGGTCAAGCTATCGACCGGCAGATCCAGCGCCTCAGACAGGGCGTTCAGATCGTAGTTGGAACCCCAGGACGGGTGATTGATTTGCTCAACCGGGGAGAGCTTAAGCTCGATCAAGTCAACTGGCTGGTATTAGATGAAGCCGATGAAATGTTGAGCATGGGCTTTATTGACGATGTAGAAACCATCCTCAAGCAAGTCCCCACCGAGCGTCAGACGGCATTTTTCTCGGCGACAATGCCGCCGACCATTCAAAAATTGATTGCGAAGTTCTTGCGATCGCCAATGAACGTCTCTGTGGAGCAGCCCAAAGCCGCTCCCTCCCGGATTAACCAGGTGGTGTACATGGTGCCCCGCGGCTGGTCAAAATCTCGCGCCTTGCTGCCCATCCTAGAACTAGAAGATCCCGAATCTGCCCTAATCTTTGTGCGGACACGCAAGACAGCCGCGGAACTGACCAACCAACTGCAAGCTGCCGGTCACAGCGTAGACGAGTACCACGGCGACCTCAATCAACAAGCCCGAGAACGGCTGCTGATGAGGTTCCGCCAGCACCAAGTGCGCTGGGTAGTCGCCACCGATATTGCGGCGCGGGGTTTAGACGTTGACCACCTGAGCCATGTGATTAACTACGATCTGCCAGATAGCGTGGAAAGCTACATCCACCGGATCGGGCGTACAGGTCGCGCTGGTAACGCAGGAACAGCCATTTCCCTGATTCACCCAATGGATCGACGGAAATTGGTGCTAATTGAGCGCAAAGTCCGACAAACCCTGAAAATTGTCCAAATCCCCACACGAGCGGAGATTGAAGGACGACGTCTGGAAAAACTGCAAGCTCAAGTACGCGAAGTATTGAGCGGAGAGCGTATGGCTTCATTCTTGCCTGTCGTGGCGCAATTGAGTGAAGAATACGACGCCCACGCGATCGCGGCAGCAGCACTGCAAATGGTGTACGACCAAACTCGTCCCTCTTGGATGTCCAGCGAACAAGAGACAGCAATGGACGATCGGGGAATCTCTAGTAAGCCAAAGCTGATCAAGCGTCCCAAACCAGAAGCGAAAAGCGAGAACACAGAAGTCAGAAGGCAAAAGCCTGAAGAAATTCGCAACTAAAGTAGCGTAGGAAACGAAAATTTCTTCTAGCTTCTGTTGAAGGAGAGAGAATAAATGACAGGGGTGAGCTTCTCCCCGTCTCCCCTCTCCATTTTGAGAAGAGTGGGTTTAGTTCAAGGGTCGGTTTTTTATAGACAAACTCTGGATGGAACCCACTTTAACAATCCCTTTCCCCTCTCTGACTCCTGTGGCTTTAACTGTATCTGCTGCGAATTCTCCTGCCCTAAGTAACCCTGTTGGACGGCAGTCCTGGCCTGGACTGATTGAGGCATACCGGCAATATCTGCCGGTGACGGACACAACGCCGGTCGTAACACTGCTGGAGGGCAATACCCCATTGATCCCGGTTCCCGCGATCTCTCAGATTGTGGGTAAACAGGTGCGCGTGTTGGTGAAGTATGACGGTCTCAACCCTACTGGTAGCTTTAAAGACCGGGGGATGACGATGGCAATTTCTAAGGCAAAAGAAGCCGGTGCCAAAGCCGTCATTTGCGCCAGTACCGGCAACACTTCAGCCGCTGCTGCTGCCTATGCCCGTCGGGGCGGAATGCGAGCGTTTGTATTGATTCCCGATGGCTACGTGGCGCTAGGCAAGTTAGCTCAGGCGTTGCTGTATGGGGCAGAAGTTCTGGCAATTAAAGGAAATTTTGACCGGGCGCTCGAAATTGTGCGGGAGATGGCAGAAAATTACCCCGTCACGCTGGTGAACTCGGTAAATCCCTATCGCTTAGAAGGACAAAAAACTGCTGCTTTTGAAGTGGTAGAAGCGTTAGGGAATGCTCCCGATTGGCTGTGCATCCCCGTAGGGAATGCCGGAAATATAACTGCATACTGGATGGGATTTTGTCAATACCATCAGGAAGGGAAATGCGATCGCTTGCCCCGAATGATGGGATTTCAAGCGTCTGGCGCATCTCCTCTGGTTACAGGTCAGGCGGTGCCGAATCCAGAAACCCTGGCAACCGCTATTCGCATCGGAAATCCTGCCAATTGGGAACGAGCGATCGCTACGCAACAAGCCAGCATGGGTCAGTTTAATGCGGTAACAGATGCCGAAATTCTAGAAGCCTATCGTCTCTTGGCATCCGAAGAAGGTATTTTCTGCGAACCGGCTAGTGCGGCTTCCGTCGCTGGGTTATTGAAAGTAAAAGATCAAGTGCCCACAGGTGCTACTGTGGTGTGCGTCTTGACCGGGAATGGTTTAAAAGACCCAGATACGGCAATTAAACATAGCGAAAATTCGTTTAAACAGGGAATTGAGCCAGATTTAGCGACCGTGGCTCAGGTAATGGGATTTTGAGCAGTTAGGCTCAGTTTCATTAGATTATTTCTGAAGTGTGCGCTCCCTCCAAACCTTCCTTATTGCGGTGGTTAAGGAGGGAACTTTACACCTTTTAAGCTTTTGAGCCGGGATTGCGCCCCTCCTCTTCTTGTGAAGACGGAGGGGTTTGTTTATTGTTTTTGCTAGCTTGAGTACTTACTCCTACCCACTGACCGCGCGGAGCTGATTGGCCTGATGCCGCTGGTTGGCGGGTTATGCGCTCCCGACTAAGTCGATCGAGGGTATCCCCAATCGCAGTCGTTAAACTTCTGCGGGTTTGTGCATGATTGGTCTGCTCAGATTTTAAAGCCTGGGTAAGGCGATCGCGCTCAACCATCGCCTCGGTTAGTTTCGCTTTCAACTCCTCCAAATTTTCTAGTTGTTCTACTTCTGCACGAATTGCCTCCATAGCACCCGGATCGTCCTCTGTGGGTTGTGGTGAACTCTGGAGTTGCCGTAGTTGACTTTTGAGCTTTTCAATCTGTTGTTGAGCTAGCTTTGCCTCAGTTCGGCGTTGCTGCGCTTCTGTGTTATACAGTTGACGCCAGTTTGCCGCACTTTCCAAAGCCGCATCGCGATCGCGCTCTAACTCTGCTAGCTGCTGTTTCAGGGTCTTAATTTCAGCCAACCACTGCGCTACCTCGTGGGCCATTAATAACGACTCCTCATCGGTTACAACGATCAATTTTTAACAAAATTTGCCGATTTGTCATAGACACTATCGATAGTTTTACAAAACCCCTGTAACCTTAGTAGTTGATTTGGCACAGTATAGAAAACGTTGTATACGGAATCAAACAATAATGCGCTCGTTCTTAGCCTATGCTGCTCTTAGAGGCTCCTCAATCCGTTTTTTCCGTTTCTTTCGACATCTCAGCTGGGCGACTTTAAAGAAAACCTTCCAGCGCGTAGCCCAACGGCGGTTAACAGGACTTTCGGCAGAAATGGCCTACAACGCCATGTTAGCTTTGTTTCCAGCCATTTTGGCAATCTTGACCGCAATTGGCCTGTTTCAATCCTCATCAGACACTTTTGAAGGGTTAGCTAAGCAATTGAGTGAAATTGCTCCTCAAGAAGCTCTTTTCCTTATTGAAGGTTTTGCGCGCGAAATCAGTCAATCGCAAAATCAAGGGCTGTTTTCCCTCAGTTTTGTTGCAGCTATTTGGGCGTCTTCTGGGGCGCTGAGTGCCGCCATGACCGCTCTCGATCAAATCCATCAGATTCCGCTAGAACAAACCCGACCCTTTTGGAAAGCCAAATTAATTTCTATCGCTCTAACAATTGGTACCATTGTCCTGCTGATTATTGCTTCCTTTTTAGTATTTATTAGCGACCTGATTGTGAAGCTATTAATCAGCCAAAGTGGATTATTGGAATTGTTAAGTATTTGGCGGCTTTTTAGCTGGCCTTTGGCATTAGGCATTGTCGCCTCAGCCTTTGCTTTTATCTATCGCTATGGTCCTAGCCGCTGGGTTGCTGGAACCCCGATTATGCCAGGAGCAATGGTAGCGGCTGTATCCTGGGCGATTATATCAGCTTTGTTTCGGCTTTACGTCTCTAACTTTGGTAATTACAACAAAGCCTATGGTGCAGTAGGTGCCGTTATTGTTTTAATGCTATGGCTGTATATGAGTTCTCTAGTACTGCTGATTGGCGATCAGTTAAACGTTACGGTGGGAGAATCTATGCGGCATCACAGCAAGGCGAAACTAGCCTCTTTAGAGGCTGAGTCGGCACCAGAATCAAAAGCTGGGTAAATTGAGATTTAAACTTTTTCTGGGTACTTCATTAAGGGAACCGTCGGTGTTTCCTCCTCAATGCGGATTTGCACTTCTTTGACATAGGAACTCATGTAAGACATCACTGCATAGATAAAGAGAACAACACCGACCATCTCCAAGCACTCTTCCAAGCTTGACATCAGCATATATCCAATCGCCTGTATTGTCTGCTTGGTTGAAGTGGCTCCCCAAATTAAACGACCATAGTGATATACGTAAAATCCACTCACTAACTCCATGCCAATCGACCCTCCAACAAAGAAAGTTCCGGCAATCAGAAATAAACGCCGTATCTTTGCGGGAAGATGGACGAGAAATTTTAAGAAGAATATTAAGGTAAGAAATACAAAAGCAATACCGAAAATTACCCAAGTATAGTATAAAAATCCGGTAGCTTTGAATGTATCTCGAAGTGGCTCGATCGTCTTTTCATGGAAACTTAGCCATTCGTCTGCTGATAGAAAGAGAAAAAGAACCGACAGAGCGCCCCAGTGGAAGGTATAGCGATCGCTTTCAGTTTTCTTCGCGTAGGTAATAACCGCTAGTAAAATTGAACAAAGTAATAACAGCGATGCTGAAAACAACGCTGGAAAATTTTTCTCGCGATCGACGTTGAATAACTCTACTACTTTATTTAACCATAAGAGCTTATAACCTTGCTGGTATAAGAAGTGCCTTGTTAACTGACTGGCAAGGCTGGCAAAGATGAACCCTATGACTGCGAAAATCAGAAATTTCCTAGCTTTCTTTGGAGAGATGAAAAACTGCATTTTGAAACCTCTCTTAAAAAATTTAAGCTTGGTGAAATGAAGAATTGAAAAATTTCCCGAATTTTTAAAGTACTATTTGAGTGATAATGGGCGATTAAAAAGCAGGAAGCGTACGGGATTTCTCCGCTAGCGATCGCGATATCCAGCACAAATGGCACGAGGTTACGCTCGTGTTTTGGTAAAAGTCCCGCGTCAAAATGATTAAGAATAAGTTAATGACAGATTAAGCAATATATAACAAAGTGTCAAGTCAAAGTCTATTGAGATTTCCGTCGAAGAATGGACACCGACACGCAAAAGTGTTATTAGGTCTGCTTTCCAGGAAAGTTGATTCTAAACGATTAACCTAAGATAATTAAAACTAAACTTATTAAAAGCAAAAACCACCTTGTACTTTTGGGTAGAAGGTGGTTTGAAAAAGTAATTAGAAGTGGAGCCTACGGGAATCGAACCCGTGTCCAAATTGGGTATTAACCTATCGCTCATTCACAGGTTTAGCCTATCTAACCCTCAAGGCGGGAACCATCCATTATCCCGGATGACAGGATTCTCTGATGAGGTCTTAGCTAGCAAATCTACCAGAGACGACTTGCTATCGCATCCGTTGGGGTTGTTCTGTAGCCCTTAACGGAGTCAGACTACAGACGCTCAGAAACCTAAGATGAGGTTTTTAGGCAACGACAGCTGCCTGACGAGCGAATGCTACGATGTTGTTTTTCGCAGTTACTTTTTTTTGAGTCCAGTATTAACGAGAGAAGACTCACTCTCGACCTGAATCACGGGGCAGCGTTCGCCAACCTGTCGAAACCATTAAGGCCCCCTGTCGCACATATTCTATTATAGTTATTTGTTGAAGGAATGACTGAATTTAACAAGGTTTCCAGAGACAGTTTTCGGGAGTAATAGCCGAACGATTCAGTTCGGTTTAATCGGCGGTTGGCATCCCAAATATAGAGGGAAAAGCGATCGCTGCCAATTGTGCAAACGTCGATACAAGCAGTCGCTAATTATCCTTCTGTTTGTCCGATTTCTCCGGCTTGTCCGGTTTTTCTGGCTTGTCCGGCTTAGACTTCTTTTCCGATTCCAGTTGGGATTGAGTTTCTGGTTTAACAACTGGCACGACAACTGAACCTGGCGGTGCGGAAGTCTCTGGTGCAGATGAGGGTGCAGGATTAGTTGGCTTGCGATCGCTGCGAGGGAATGGCGGCGTCGCTTCCGAAGCGGTGGGAGGCTGCGGATTGGCAACCGGGGATGGTGGCGGCTGTTCCGAAGCGGGAGAAGGTTGTGGATTGTTAGCAGCCGGTGGCAGAGTTTGTTCGGATGTAGGAACCGGCTGTTTTTGCTCCCTGCGTTCTATTTCTGCCTGTCCGGCGTTCTTGTTCGCCTCACGATTAGATTGCGGCTTGTTTGAGTTCGGGGATTTCGATGAAGTGTTTGCAGGAACATCCGGAACATCGCGCTTAACCCGCTGCTGAGATTTTCTGCGGAAGGATTTTTGAACTTCAACGGGTTGCCGTTCAGACTCAGTAGGCGTGATATTAACTTTCTCTACAGATTCGGGAGTGACAGTTTGTGCCTCTTGTGGCTGATTTTGCGGCTGGGATTCCGGTTGGGCAACAGGGGAAGCGTCGGGCGGTTGAGGCTGACGCCAGACAGAACTCAACGCGATCGCTAAACCGGATGCGATCGCGATTCCTGTAGCAATGAAAAGACTGCGGGGATTTCGGAAGAAGGAAGAACTGGATTGATGGTTTCTCTCTTCTGGTACGGGCGAAGCGATCGCGCCTCCATTTCTTGAACCCGAATTTTTTCCCACCAAAGCTTCGCCTCTAGGCGGTGATGGAGAGATCGCTGGGATAGTTGCCACTGTATGAGTTGGCGGCATTGTTTCGGCAGTGGAACCTCCAAACTGAAGATCCGGCAACAGAGACAGCCACTCATCTACACTGCCAGGTCGATATTGAGCATCAACAGCCATCCCGCGCATCACCGCCTGATTTACCGCCGGACTTAGGTAGTGTTTTAAGTCGCGGGGCGCTGGCATCGGTTGCCTGTCTCTGAGTACCGCAGGCGTTGGTACTGTTGCGGTTAACAGCGCGTAAAGTGTGGAGGCTAACCCATAAACATCCGTCGCTGAGGTGCGCTTTGCTTGGGGCAGGTACTGCTCAATGGGGGCATACCCTTCGGAAACAATACTTGTGTGAGTTTGGGTTGAGTCTGGCGTAAACTCCCGCGAAATCCCAAAGTCAATCAGCACCACCTCTTGAGTTCCTTGCCGCAGAATGATGTTCTGGGGCTTGATATCCCGATGCAGCAGATTATTTTGATGCACCACTTTGACTGCTGCCCCAATCTGCTGCATGAAGTGGATAGCAGCGGACTCTGGCAGCGGCTTGTCCGGAAACACAACCTCTTGCAAAGTTTGACCCGCAATATAGTCCATTACCAGGTAGGGCAACCCAGCTTCCAAAAAGAAATCGTTAACCCGAACGATATTGGGATGGACGCACAACGCCAAACGTCTTGCTTCATCCTGAAACTGACCCCCAAATCTGGCAAAGTCAGGATGCCGACAGAGGGAATCGTTAAGCGTTTTAATGACTACAGGTTGACCCAAGTAGTGGTGGGTGGCTTGAAAGGTAACGCCAAAGCCACCCCGTCCCAGTTCTCGATCGAGAGTGTATTTGCCACCCTGCAAAGTTTTGCCAACTAGCGTGTCCATGCAATCACCAAGAATGAAGGATGAGCTAATTTGAACTCATTTTAAATTTCTCTTCCTTCCGATGTTAGAACCTTTGACCGATGCCGAATTGGAGTCGGCTTTCACCGTGGTCGTTGATACCAAAGTCAGCCCTGAGCAAGCCAATCGGGGATTGGACGCGCACACCAGCTCCGTAGCCAAAGCCAGTTCCTTGTTTGCCACGGACAGTTCCAGGTTCTCCCGGCACCGTATCGCCAGAGCCTAAGTCGGAGCCAAAGTCAGCGAATAAAACGCCACCTACCGGCTTAAAAACTGGGAAGCGATACTCGGCAGAGGCTAACACATAGCTGCGACCGCTGGCAACATCACCACTTCCGTAGCCCCGTACAGAATTGATGCCACCTAGATTAAAGGCTTCATAGGGCGGGAGATTGCCGATGGTTGTGCCTCCCTGCACGTTGAAGGCTAATACATCTGGAGTTGCACCGTTGGTTAAATTAAAGGGTATGTACTGGCTGTAGTTTGCCTTAACCCGGTTCATCAA
This sequence comes from Trichocoleus sp. DQ-A1, assembly GCF_039961955.1. Classification (NCBI taxonomy): domain Bacteria; kingdom Bacillati; phylum Cyanobacteriota; class Cyanophyceae; order Leptolyngbyales; family Trichocoleusaceae; genus Trichocoleus; species Trichocoleus sp. DQ-A1. Next base: position 46,618 of record NZ_JAMPKE010000031.1, on the reverse strand, counting down.
GATACTGCCGTTCCCAACCGGGATCGATTGTTCTGTACTGAGGCTGACGACCGACCCTTTGGTTGGGTTAATTGGATTGTCTCGTTTGTCTTGTGCGATCCCAGCAGACACGGAAACTTTGTCGTCGATACCGTTTTGGCTATAGGAAAGGCGATTTCCTAATTCATCTACGGGTGAGAGATTGCCTTTGCTATCGCGGATACTAGTGCGGGTGTAGTTCACGCCTACCGAGGCTTGGACATTGCCCACAGGTTTCGTGAAGGTGACGCCACCGCCAAACTGCCCTTCCCGAACTCTGTCCCCATTTGGCAACTTGACATCTTCGTTAAAGGTTTCGGAAAGTTGCCGCTGTCGAGATGCCTCGATAGTATATCCAGGGCGGTCTGGATTGCTGGCGCGATAGGGACTGGTAATATTCCCATTAAACTGTAAGTCGCTGCGGCTTGCTTGGACATTCAGACCTACCTGCTGGTTAATGCCTCCGAAATTCTGGTCTTTATAATTAATGCTGCCGAAGATGCCACTGTTCTCGCTGTAACCACCCCCAACGTTGACGGCGCGGGAAGTGCGTTCGGTAAGGTCGTAGCTCACGTCAACTTTTCGAGAATCGCCACTGAGGGAAACATCCGCGTTGTCAAACAGCCCTAACTGATACAGCCGTTGCAAGTCTGTCCGTGCCGCATCGACCCGGAAGGGTTGACCCGGCTTCAGTTTTAACTCCTGACGGACGAAATTTTCTTGGGTGCGTCCTTTGGTTGGCTTGCCCTCGCTGTCCAAAAAGCGGATTTTCACATTCCCGACGGTACCCTCAGCGACTTCAATGGTGACTACCCCATCGCGGCTGGGTTGCACGGCTAGCACTTGTGCTGCCACATAACCATTTTGCTTGTACCACTGATTGATTTGTTCGGCACTTTGGTTGAGGGCATTGGGACTAATTTTTGCCCCCAGTTGGGATTTAAAAATGTCGTTGGCAACCGCTGGGGTCAGGGCTTGGGCACCGGAAAGTTTGAGCGATCGCACCACCAGGGGTTTCACCTCGAAGACTGTTCTCAGTCCATTTGGCTCGGTATAACTGTTTACGTTGGCATCAGTAAATAGTCCGGTCGCTAAAATCGCCGTTACATCCTTTTGCAGCTGGCTTTGACTGGTATCTCCACCCGGACGAGTTTTAATCGTTTGACGGACAATTTGCTGCAACTCTGGTGTCGCTCCCGCTACCTCAATACCTGTCGCGGTCACGACCAAATCTGGTGAATTGAGAGAGCTAGCAGGCGCTTTTTGGGGAACGCGAGTCGTCTGAGTAAATTGAGGCAGTGTCCGGGTTTCCGGTGCCGCAATGGCTCTTGCGGGGCGGGTGGTGGCAGAATTAACTGGAACAACTACCTCAGGGTTGACGGATTGTTGAGCTGGCGTGGATGGCTGGCGCGTACCCGAATTAACCGGGACAACGACCTGAGCATCTGCTATTTTTTGAGTTGCGGCTGTCGAGGAGGGCACATCGGAAGTGACTGGGACAACGACAACTTCTTCAGCATTTGGTGTCTGAGTTGGAGAGGAAGAAGTTGTACTGGCGCTAGCCAGAGAACTGAGATCGCTCGCAGCCAAAACCGCTAAAGTGCAAATAGCCAAAGAAGGAACGCGCATTATAGAAAACCAGGGAGAGAGAGGAGGAGAAGGAGATTGCATACAGATATCCAGCGAAATGGTATAAGACGGTAGCTAGTGTAAAATCGCTAATTGCTTATCGCTTACGAGGTTTTGTTAAATTTGACACTCGCTATTGCCGTCTGGTTCCATTCGTCGATTTTGAATTTGGAAATTTTTCCCTGGCTTCTCTGGAGTCAGGAAGGTTGGATTTTGGATTGGCAATGGAGAAACAATCGAAAATCTAAAATCTGTGGAGGTCTGGGATGAGGGTACTGTGCCTCAGCAATGGTCATGGGGAGGACATTATTGCCGTCCGGATTTTGCAAGAACTTCAGCAACAGTCTCATTCTTTGGAACTAGCAGCCTTGCCATTGGTGGGTGACGGGCGAGCTTATGCTGAATTAGATATCCCCATCATTGGTCACGTGCAAACGATGCCCTCCGGTGGCTTTATCTATATGGATGGGCGTCAACTGGTGCGAGATGTACAGGGCGGTTTACTACAGCTCACCCTCGCCCAGCACCGCGCGATCCGGAAGTGGACGTCCCCAGGCAGAACCAAGGAGCGAAGCAGAGGCGTAATCCTGGCGGTGGGAGATATTGTCCCGCTATTATTTGGCTGGTTAAGCGGCGTTCCCTATGCTTTTGTGGGTACGGCTAAATCGGAATATTATTTGCGAGATGAAGCGGGGCCATTGCCACGGCGCGACCAAAGAGGGCGCTGGGAAGGTTGGTCTGGGTCTGTTTACCTGCCTTGGGAACGTTGGCTGATGAGTCAGCGGCGTTGTAAGGCGGTGTTTCCCAGAGATGGGCTGACAACTCAGATGTTAAAGAAGTGGCCTATCCCGGCGTTTGATTTAGGGAACCCGATGATGGACGGTTTGGAACCACCCAGACCAAAAGCAATATTTTATTCGTCAAATGCTGAACAGGAAGAGATGAGGCGATCGCTAATTGTGGCGCTTCTCCCTGGTTCTAGACCGCCAGAAGCTTATGCTAATTGGCAGCAAATTATGCAAGCTTGTGTGGGGTTAATGCAGGCGTTTGCACCTCGACCCGTCCTATTTCTAGGCGCGATCGCACTTGGGTTAAATTTAGACCCTTTGTGCCAAACCCTTGAAGCTCACGGTTGGCGACAATCTAATGCACTGGGGGCAAATGAGAAATTCTCTCCCTCACCGATTTCTGACCCAGAAGCACTAACTTTTACGAAAGAAAATGGCACTCTGATTCTGACTCAGCACGCTTATAACGATTGCTTAAATCAAGCAGATTTAGCGATCGCAATGGCTGGTACGGCAACGGAGCAGTTTGTCGGATTGGGGAAACCCGCGATCGCGATCCCCGGAGAAGGCCCTCAGTTTACGAGCGCCTTTGCCGAAGCTCAATCTCGCCTGCTAGGACCCTCCCTGATTTTGGTAGAACAACCCGCTAAAGTCGCCGGGGTTGTGCAATATTTATTACGCGACCCCGATCGGCTGCAACTGATTGCTGAAAATGGACGCCGCCGCATGGGAGAAGCGGGAGCCGCCGAGCGGATTGCGGCTTGTGTGATGGAACGCTTGTTGGGTTTTTACTTTTCAATTTAGGCTCAACCCATTGCTAATTGCCACTGACAGTAGGGGAGCAAAGTTGTTCTTCCCCTACTCTGATGGCGTAGCCTTGTTGAAAGAAATGATTGCCCAACTCATGCCCACCCCGTTTATTTAATTGAGTTGATGTCCCAACTATAATAGAGAATAAAGAATGAGTTTCGTTGAGAGTAGATTGCTTTGAGCTGAGCAAATAAATTTTAGGTTTGGGCTTCGCCCAGCTATTGATTAGAGAGGGATCAAAATCCATGTACAAGATAGGTGTATTGGATGATGATGAAAATTGGTGTTTGATTATCGAGCGATTTTTACGAAAAGATTTTGAAGTTTATATTTATAAAACAGTCTTTACGTTTTTACAAGAAATAGAAAGTTACGATTTACTGATTATATATTTTTCTATTCCCCCAGCTCCGTATGAGAGAGGCATGGATGGTTGCGAGATCATCAATCATATCAAAAATGATTTTATAAATCCTCCCTTATTAGTTTTAGCAACCGGCTTTATTAGTGCCAATGAATTAGAGTTTGGCAGAGAAATCTGTCCGGAAGCCGATGCTTTTTTAGCGAAAGATGCAGGGTTAGACATCATTTTGAATGAAATCAAACGACTACTGAATTCTAAAGATAGTGATGCATCTAATCGAGCGATCGCAAATCCACCCAGTTAGATGCTTCATGACTTTATAAGTAATACATTTCCCCTTGGTATTCGCTTAGTAAACTGCATTCTACAGACGGAGAAAAGTAATAAGGCGTGCTTAGATATTCTTAACCAACACTCCAATGTCTCGTTGAATCGGCAGCACATCTAAAATATCGGTTTGGGAGCAATATTTCAGGTCTTCTTGACAATCGAGGCGTAACAGCCGTTGACCATGACTGGCGTGGTGGAACAACTCTAGTAAATTATTTTGCCACTGCTGGTAAAGAGCGATCGCGGCACATCCTTCGTCATTCCCTAATTCTACAGACCCTTTTTCTTGCAAAGAATGAGCGATCGCACCTGCACACACCGTATCCTCTAAGGAAAAACTACCTTCCCAACCCGATCCCAGCAGCCAAACCGTCTCTGGCTGCTTGCTGAGAACGTATTCTACCACCGCTTGACGATTCACTAACGCTGCTGCCAGAACCACTGGAGCCTTCTGTACTCGCGTTAGGGCGCGAGTGCCATTCGTAGTACTGATAAATAATCGTCGTCCCTGTACGCGCTCTGGCGTACAATCCAGGGGAGAATTGCCCAAATCGCAGCCAGACACTTTAGCACCGCCTCGTTCACCAGCGCGCAACCGGAGATCGGCTTGCCACTGTTCGCTGACTTGCATCAAGGTTCCCATATCGCTAAAGACTTGGACAGCCTCAGCACCCGCATTCAGCGCGGTGGCGATAGTAGTCGTAGCGCGGAGTACATCGATGGCGATCGCACACTCAGGTACGCTGTCGGAGGGAGTCAGTTCGGGCGTGTGGTAGACAAATAACTTCACAATTAAGGTTTTACCTGCAATCAAAACTATTGACTTAACATTTTAGGGAGCATTAGGTAGGAAAGCCTACCAAATTTAGATTAAACCGCCGAAAGTCGTGCCAACGCATCTTTCATCGTGGGTGGTAACTGGCGCATAATCTTACCCTTTTCTCGATCTACTACCACTAACGTGACTTTTGCAGTCACGTACAACTCTTGTCCATCGAGAGATTGAATCTGATAATCCCAATTGATGCGGACGCCCTCGGTATCTGCCATGCGCGTCTTTAGCACAGCACTCATTCCCATCCGCAGAGGGCGGTGGTAGCGCACCGAAAGATCCACAACCGGCATATCGCATCCCAAGGCGACTAAATCTGCAAATTCGATGCCAATTGAGCGCAGGCATTCCACCCGCGCTTCCTCCATCCAGGCAATATAGGAGCCATGCCAGACAATCCCTGCATAGTCAGTATGGTGAGGATGCGCCTTGACTGGGTATTCAAACCAGTTCTCTGTCGTAGCTGTTAGAGAGACGCTTTCAATCGCGCCTGTAGGTGGCAGTGATGGCGAGGTTTGTGGTTCTTCTGACACGTTGCCTATCGTCCTCAGTACACCTAGAGGATTGTACCTCTAGACTGAGCGCGATCGCCTCCTGAGATCGTTAGATAACTCTTCTCCCTGATAACCCATCAACAGGGACATAAAGCCTGTACGCGAGTGCTGTTCTCAATGCGATTCTTCCGTAACAAGCGATCGCAAGCGTGGATCTCTTCCAGTAGCATAGAAATTTTCTGCTTGCCAACCGTGATTTCCTCAGCAAGTATCGGGTTTTTGCCGATTCCCTACTGATGAAATGACCAATTTCTAAGCCAGCCATCTGCTAAACCGCTTGTAGAGGAGTCGTCTCATGCATCGTCGCGTCTATCACCTCAGTCTTCTCACGATTACCCTGCTTCTCACCCTTCACCCTTCATCCTTGATCCTTGATCCTTCTGAAAGCGCTTTAGCACAGGCACCAACCTCTACAGACCGGAAAACTGAAGCAGACCGACTTTTCCAACAAGGCGTACAGCAGTATCGTCAAGGGCAATACCCAAAGGCACTCGCCACCTATCAACGGGTGCTAGAAATACAGCAACAACTGAATGACAAAGCCGGAATTGGGCAAACCCTGAACAACATCGGCGAGGTTTACTACTGGTTGCGGCAACCTGACAAAGCTTTAGATGTTTTGCAGCAAGCTTTGGCTATTCGCAGAGAATTAAAAGATCGTACAGGGGAAGGAGAAACCCTAGATAATATTGGCTTGAGTTATTTCTGGAATGACCAAAATGACAAAGCTTTAGAAACCTTGCAACAAGCTTTGGCGATTCGTCGGGAAGTACAAGACAAAGCAGGAGAAAGTAAAACCCTCAGTAGTCTTGGCACGCTTTACGCGGGTGGTCTTCAGCAATATCCCAAAGCCTTAGAAAGCTTACAGCAAGCGCTGGCAATCCAACAAGAATTAGGGGATAAATTTCTACTAGGAATTACTATGCGCCGAATGGGGACAGTCTATCGAGGCATGAAAGAGTATCCTCGTACTTTGGAGTGGTTGGAGAAATCGTTAGCCCTCAGCCGCGAAGTACAAAACCGTGTAGGTGAAGGGGAAACTCTCTATCAGATCGGCTTAACTTACTTTAATCAAGACAAGTATGACCAGGCTTTGCAATTTTATCAGCAAGCATTGCCTCTTATTCAAGCCGTAGGAATTCACCTAGTAGAAGCTGGCATTCTCGAAGGAATGGGAGATTCTTACTTTAATCAAAAACAATATGAGCAAGCGATCGCTTTTTACCAACAATCCCTCCCTGTTGTTAGAGAAGTAAAGAATAAGTCCCAAGAAGTTGGCATTCTTCTATTCATAGGGAAGGCTTACAGCAGTCTTAAGCAATACGAGCAAGCGATCGCCTTTAAGCAACAAGCTCTGGCAATCGCGCAAGCCATTCCCAATAAAGCGCAAGAAGCCAATGTTCTCTCTGGAATAGCCTATATTTACTTTAGTCAAAATCAATATGAGCAAGCGATCGTATTCTATCAACAAGGACTGGCGATTACACGAGAAACCCAAGATAAGCCCCAAGAGTCTAACTTTCTATCTCTAATCGGAAGTTCTTACTATTTGCAAGGTAAAGACGAGCAAGCCATTGAATTCCTTCAAAAATCATTAGCTATTCGCCGAGAAATCAAGGATAAACCCGCTCAACTAGAAACCCTAATCTTGTTAAGTGGAATATATAGCTCAACAGCCATATCATTTGTCAACAGAGGGGTGTATCCTCAAGCAAAAGCAGAGTATTCTCGCGTGATAGAGTTGGCACAGGAAGCTTTAAACCTTGCCAGAGAATTGAAAAAAACAAAATCAGAAGCAAGTGCTTTAATTCATCTGGGAGCAGCTTACAGCTTCTTTCAAGACGAGCGAAAAGCGATTGAAGTGTTACAACAAGCGATGAGCATTGCGCGAGAAACCAAGGATTTAGGTATTGAAGACTCAGCTCTGACTCAGCTTGCTAGCATTTACAATACTCAGGACGACTCTCGCAAATATATTGAAATCAGGTTGCGACAAGTCGAAATTGCACGACAGCAAAATAATAAACGGGGTGAGGCAGATGTTTTACTCACTTTAGCCAGCACCTATAACGTACTTGGAGAAAATCAAAAGGCAGTCGAAACCTACCAGCAAGCATTAGCCGCAGCGCGACAAATCGAAATCGCTAAACTATTGCCAAATTTACAAGATAGTGCGTTAAGCACAGAGTCGAGTGCCCTAGATGGCTTAAGCCTGAGTTACAGCAATCTTGGGGAATATGACAAAGCTATTGATTGGGCGCAACAGCTATTAAAGCGTGCACAAACCCTCGGCAAACCTGAATTAGAAGTCAACGCGCTGCTGAAGTTGGCTTTCTTATACAATGTGCCTCTCAAAGATGCCCCGAAAGCCATTGAAGTCAGTCAGCAAGCCTTAGCTATTGCGCGGCAAATCAAAGAATCCTCCCTTGAAGCAAAGGCACTGGCAAGCTTGAGCAGCGCTTACAACAAACAGGGAAACTATCCCTTAGCGTTGCAGTCGGCTGAGCAATGTTTAGCAATTGCCAAGCAGCTAGAAAACCCTCAACTAGAGCAGAGTGCTTTGGATGTTCTTGAAGAAATTTACTCCAACCAAGGTAACTATCAAAAAGCGGTGGAGTTTGCTCGATCTAGGTTAGCGGTAGTACAAAAGGCAAAACTGAACAACTATGAAATCAGTGCTTTAACGTCCCTAAGCCAGAGTTATGGCTTGTTAGGCGATACTACCAAAGCTGTGGAAACAGCCAAGCAAGCCTTAACTTTAGCACGACAAAGGCAAAATTCTGCTCGTGAAGCCCTAGCTTTAAATGTTCTCAGCGAAGCTTACAGAGTTCGAGGGGAATACGAACAGGGAATAGAGGCGGCGCAAACGTCTTTGGAGATATCGCGCAAAAACAAAGATTTCATTGGAGAAGTAGCGGCGGCTAGTAGTCTTAGTGAAATGTATGAGGCTTTGGGAGAATATCCAAAAGTAATTACAGTTGCAGAACCAGGTTTAGCACAGGCAAGGAAAATAAATAATCGCGAACAAGAAGCAGAGTTACTAATCTATTTAGGCAGTGCTTACGGAATTATTGGCAAATACACAGAAGGCAAACAGCTAGGAGAGCAAGGATTAGCAATTGCGCGAGAATTGAAAAATCGTAGGCTAGAATCTTATGCTTTAGCTCGGTTGAGTAACCGCTACAAAGATTCGGGTGAGTATCAGAAAACATGGGATTCACTTCAGCAAAGTTTGAAAATTGCCCGTGAAACTAATGTTCCAGCGGCACAAACCTTACCTCTAACTTCTCTGGGGATTGTTTATGCTGAGCTTGGGGATTACCAAAAAAGTAACGAATTCTATCAACAAGCACTGCCCATATTACGTCAACTCAAGAATCGCTTTGACGAAAGCCTTGTGCTGCTTTTTATTGCCCAAAACTATTTTTCTCAAGGAAATCCACAAAAAACAATTGAATCCGCTCAAGAAGGATTAGCAATTGCTGAAGAAATTAAACAGCCACAAGTCCAAGCATTTGCTAATATCTTGCTGAGTCTTGGTTATGGACAACTGGGTAATGACAAACAAGCAATGGAAGCCGCTCAAACTTGGTTAATTTTCACTAGAAAAGTCCAAAATAAAGTTTGGGAAAAGCAAGCTCTTACTCTAGTTGGACATATCCATCGCAAATTTAGACGCCAAGAAGAAGCCATTGAGGTATATCAACAAGCACTTGCGATCGCAACCGATAATCAAGCTCCTAGCGCTGATGCTTTCATTTATTCAGGGTTAGCGCGTATCTACCACGATTTGAATCAGTCAAGTGTTGCCATTACTTACTATAAGCAATCGGTTAACAAAATTGAGGAAGTCAGGCGTGGTATCGAAGGTTTACCACAAGAGTTACAAAAATCTTTCTTGGATGCAACAGTTGATTTCGACAAGGTGAAGGTATCTGATATTTATCGTCAGTTAGCAGCCTTGTTGCTCTCCCAAGGACGGGATAAAGAAGCCCTACAAGTGCAGCAACTATTGAGAGAGCAGGAAATTCGCGAAGCCATCAGTCCTAGAGGTACTACGGGGGATAAGCCGAACATTCCACTCTCTCCGACGGAGACAAAGATTCCTGCTCAAAGCGAGTCTATTATTGCCTTAGCAAGGCAAATTAATGAGTGCGAAAGTACCAATTGTAGTCAACTTAAAGAGCTTACGAGTCGCCGCACCTCTCTGATTGTTCAATTTGACCAACAATTGCAGAAGATTGACCAAGAAATTCGCGCTAACCGTGCCAAAGATGACGCTTTCTTTGACCCAAACAAACTAGCAAAAGCTCAAGAGATTGTCGAAGCACAACCAGGCACGGTGATGATTTATCCCTTGGTTCTAGAAAACGAACTGTGGTTACAACTATATGCTCAAGGGGGTGCAGTCAAAACCGTTAAGGTTAACGTTGGAAGAGATGAATTAGGAAAGGTAGTCAAAGAGTTTCGCGATTTAATGAAGGAGTGTGAGAAGGTTGCTCATTGCGGTTCTGATGAAGCTACTAAAATACAAGCAGTTAGTCTAAAACTTTATAACTGGCTAATCAAAGACTTAGAGGCGGAACTTCAGAATAAGAATAACCAGGTGAAAAACTTGATCTTTGCTCTTGATAGAGTGACGCGCTATGTTCCGATGAGCGCCCTTTATGACGGGAAACAATACCTAATCGAAAAATACACCATCTACAATGTATTGACAGAAGATACTGACACCCGCGATAAACTACCTGTCGGCACTCAAAATAGCCCTGTTTTGGCAATGGGATTATCTGATGCTGTCCCTGGTTTTGGTTCTCTACCAAATGTGCCTGCTGAAATCGATGCGATTGTGCGTCAAGAAACTAAAAATAATCAGGGAATTTATCCTGGTCAAAAGTTCTTAAACCGTTCTTTTGACTTTGCTACTCTGCAAGACAATTTGAAAAGTTATCGAATCTTACACCTAGCGACTCATGGGGTATTTGTTCCTGATAGCGCAGATAAATCTTACATCCTCTTAGGAACCGGCGAACAACTCACGATTCCTCAGATAAAAACTTTAACCGGGTTAAATAACATTCATTTGGTTGTGCTGTCAGCTTGCCAAACCGCTTTGGCTGGTCCCCGTCAAGACGGCATAGAAATTGCTAGTATGGCTTACCACTTCTTAAACCGGGGTGCAAAAGCGGTGATGGCTTCTCTGTGGCTTGTGGACGATAGCAGTACCAGTCTCTTGATGCAGCAATTTTATAAAAATTTAGCTAACGGCACCTCTGAAAAGGCGGTGACTAAAGCGGAAGCGTTGCGCCAAGCTCAACTCAATTTGTTACAAGGCAATGTCTCAACAGCAGCCAATACCAATCCTCGGGGTGGCATTATTGTCGAACAAATACCTGGTTCTAGACCGCCGATAACCCCCAGCAACGGCTCAAAATTTTCTCACCCGTATTATTGGGCACCGTTCATTTTGATAGGAAATGGGCTTTAAAAACTATCAAAATTCAGGTACTTGGTAAAGGTAAAAGAGATGGAAAATATTTCTCACCTTCTAACTTACGATTTTGCACCTCTGATGCTGATTAGGAATGGATAATAACACGCCCAACTCAGATAGTTGATGCTTTGGCAATTGGCTATACTAGAGGCGCTTAACGCTTAGGAGAGGCAACAAATGCAATGAAACAAAGAATTCTAGCCGCCGCTGGGCTGTTATCTGTCCTCTGGTTCGCTACGCCAGTGAGAGCGGAAAATCCCGAACACCTTAAACGGTTGCTGGAAACCAATAAATGCTTGAATTGCGATCTTAGTGGTGCCAACTTGATTGGTGCCAGATTGGTTGCAGCCGACTTGAGAGGAGCTAACCTGAGTGGTGCTAACTTAAGCGGCGCTGACTTGTCTGGTGCTAACTTGACCAATGCCAACTTAACCAGTGTGAATTTGAATAATGCCAAATTAATGGGTGTTATTGGACTTTCTAACAATCTTGTCTCTTTGGAGCCAAGAACACAGAATAGGCAGGAAAGTGGAGGATTACGTTTGAGGGGTATCGTTTACAATCCTCCAGAGCAAGAAGTTCCAAATATTCGGGAACCAGGAGCCTCGCGTGGTAGTAGCGCCTGTGCTGTTGATGCAAAGCGTCTAACTGCATTGGTACCAGGCAAGAATCCTGGTAAGAATTTTGGGGTGACGGTTACAGGATATCCAACCTTCTTCTTTTATATTCCTAAAAATGCCCCGCAGGCAGCAGAGTTGATGGTATGGGATGTAGAGGGAAAACAGGTTGTTTACGAGACCACTTTCAAGATTTCTCAAAATCCTGGTGTTGTTAGCGTTGGCCTCCCTGAAAAAGCAAATGCGCGATCGCTACAAGTTGGAAAAACATACCGTTTTTCCTTAGCACTGCTTTGCGACCCTGAAGACCGGGGGAGTAATATTTCGGTTGAAGGCTGGATTCGACGCAACGAATTAAGCGCCTCTCTTGCCAGTCAATTACAGCAAGCATCTCCCCAAGAGCGTCCAGCTATCTATGCAAAAGCTGGCATCTGGTATGAAACTCTGACTACTCTGGCTGAGCTACGTCGAGATCGCCCTAACGATTCTACGTTAGCAGCCGCCTGGGAAGATTTGTTGAAGTCAGTGGGGCTGGAGGCGATCGCTACCGCACCCTTACTTCCGCAGCAAACACAGGGAAGCACTCCCCCAATCTCTCAACCTGCTGGTGCTTTAAATAAGCCTGGAGGGCAGGCAGGGAGCGGAACCCAGCTTAGAGGTGGCGCTTACAATCCTGCGGAAATTGCAGTTCCTGGCGGGACGCAAGGAGGAGGATCGCGCTGACGATTGGATAAACCTTTGACTGATAATACTGACAGATATCAATTACTTACTAAAAAAGAAACGCGATGAAGGATATTAAAGCTAATCCGCTTGTATAGCAGTATTTTTATGCGTCCCCCTATTCAGCAACTTAGCTTTACTACAGCCTTATTTTTATTTTTCGGTTGCTTCTTCCCAGTGGTAGCGAACTCCTTCGCCATACCAGAGTTTTTGGCGGAACCGGCACAAAAAATGCGGTTTATCGCCTCTCGACAAGAGCAAAAAACTGAGGCAGATCGGCTGTTTCAACTAGGCATTCAGCAATTTCGTAACAGCCAGTTTAAAGAAGCTCTGCAAACCCTAGAAAGAGTTCTGGAAATTCGCAAAAGAATTGGCGATAAACCAGGAATTGGGGAAACGCTTACTAGCCTGGGGGAAGTTTATAACGGCTTGAGTCAATACGCCAAAGCCTTAGAAACCTTACAGCAAGCGCTGCCTCTCCGCAAAGAAGCGCGCGACAAGGTAGGCGAAGGACGGACGTTAACAGAAATTGGTGCCACATACCGCGAGTTAGGACAGTTTCCTAAAGCAATGGAGATTCTACAACAAGCGTTGGGAATTCTAAAAACAACAGATGACAAGATAGGTGAAGGAAACACTCTCTATAATATTGGCATTGTTTATAGCGGTCAGGGACAATATCCGCAAGCACTAGAGTTCCTCCAGCAAGCTTTGGAAACGGCGAAAGCAGCAAATGACAAGCTAGGCGAAGGCAGAACTCTGAACACGATTGGTGGAGTTTATGACAGTCAGGGACAGTATCAAAAGGCGATAGAGTTTCAACAACAAGCTTTAAAAATTCTTAGGGAGATTGGCGATCGCTTAGGTGAAGTCCGCACTCTAAATAACTTGGGCATCACTTATCGCAAGCTAGGCAGGTATCCTCAAGCTCTAGAAGTCCATCAACAAGCTTTAGCAATCAGCCGAGATATCGGCAATCCCGCCAATGAAGGGCGTAACCTTTACAACATTGGTGTTGTTTATCGCAGCTTAGGCAACTATCCTCAAGCTCTGGAATATTATCAGCAAGCTTTAGCAATTAGCCAAGAGATCGGTGACAAGACAGGTGAAGGGCGCACCCTCATTGGTATCGGGGCAGTTTATGACAGCCTAGGGCAGTATCCAAAAGCGCTGGAGTCTTACCAGCAAGCGTCGAGAATTCTTAAAACCATCGGCGACAAGGCAGGTGTCGGGGCGACTCTCAATAACATTGGGGGAGTGTACTACAGCATGGGCGAGTATTCCCAAGCACTGGAATTCTATCAGCAGGCATTAGAGATTGCTAGAACCATCGGTGACAAAGCTGGTGAAGGGCGCACGCTCAGCAACATGGGGGGAGTTTACGATAGTTTAGGTCAATATCCTCAAGCACTGGAATTCTATCAACAAGCTTTAGCTAACCGCAGAACTATCGGCAACCGCGCGGGTGAAGGAAATACCCTCAACAGCATTGGAGGAGTATACGAGAATTTAGGGCAGTATTCTCAGGCACTCGCATTCTTCAAGCAAGCTTTGGAGATTCGTCGGGAAATTGGCGATAAGGCAGGCGAGGGAACGACTCTCAACAATCTTGGAGAAACCTACCGCAATTTAGGTCAATATCCCGAAGCGTTGAAACTCTATCAGCAGGCGGTGGGGATTCTCAAAGAAATTGGCGACAAGGCGGGTGAGGGAGTTACCCTCAACAATATCGGAGTCGTTTCTAATCAGTTGGGACAGTATCCCCAGGCGCTGGAGTTCTTTCAGCAAGCTTTAGCAATTCGTCAAACCGTCGGCGATAAGGCTGGCGTTGGAGCTACTCTTAATAACATTGGGGGAGTTTACAACCAGTTAGAACAGTATCCCCAAGCGTTAGAGTTTTTTCAGCAAGCATTGGGAATTGCTAGAGAAATTGGCGATAAGACAGGCGAAAGAATTGCGCTTGGCAATATGGGTTTTTTGTTGGAGAAACAGAATCAGCCAGAATTAGCGATCGCTTTCTATAAGCAAGCCGTGAATGTCACCGAAGTAATTCGCCAAGATTTACGAGTGCTGCCACGAGAGCAACAGGAATCATATACTCAAACCATTGCCGACACCTATCGCGCCTTCACTAACTTGTTGCTGTCGCAAGGACGAATTTTAGAAGCTCAACAGGTGTTAGAACTGTTGAAAATTCAGGAATTACCCAACTATACAAAAAATGCGAGAGCTGGGGATAAAACTTCAGGAATCGCCTTAAATCCCATTGAAGAAAAGATTCTCAAAGAAAATGGAACCTTAATCGCTTTTGGGCAGCAAGTGGAGCAGTGTAAGCAAAATCGGTGCAGCCAGTTGAGCCAATTCAACGATCGGCTTCAGGCTTTGACCGAACAATATAATCAGACAATTGAAACCATTCAAAAAGAAATTCGCAGCCGTCGCGCTCAAGATGATGCCTTTTTTGATCCCAATAAACTTAGTAAAGCTAAAGAAATCGTCGAAGCTCAACCAGGTACCGTGCTGATTTATCCCTTTGTACTCAAGGACAAAATTTGGCTGCTATGGGCATCGAAAGGAGGCATTGTTAAAAGCCTGGAAGTTCCCGTAACGCAGCGGCAATTAGGCGAATCTGTTTTAAAATTTCGCCAGTTAGTAGAAGATTCCCGGTCTGACATTGCCGAAGTCAAGGCGACGGGTAAACAACTCTACGACTGGCTCATTAAACCGATTGAACCCGAACTTAAAGCCAATAAAATTCAAAATTTAGTTTTTTCGATGGATCGGGTTACTCGCTACATTCCCATTAGTGCATTGTTTGATGGCGAAAAATATTTAATTGAGAACTACTCCGTTTCTACGGTGCTATCTGCTGACTTAACAAATGTACGCGATCGCCTTCCTCCTGGCATTCAAAATACCTCCGTTCTAGCGTTAGGGCTATCTCATGCAGTTGCTGGCTTTAATTCCCTGCCCAATGTCCCAGCAGAATTAGATGCGATCGTGCAAAAGAAACCGAACGACACAACAGGAATTTATCCGGGAAATGAATTTCTCAACAATGCTTTTGATTTTCCTACCTTGCGAGATAATCTGACAGGTCATCAGATTTTGCATATTGCTACCCACGGTCAATTTGTGCCAGGACGCCCAGACGATTCATTTCTGCTATTAGGTACGGGTGAGAAATTAACAATTTCTCAGATTCAAACTTTACAAGATTTGGGCAATGTTCATTTGGTTGTGCTATCAGCTTGCGAAACGGCACTGGGTGGGCCAGACCAAGACGGTGTAGAGATTGCTGGCATCAGCTACTATTTCCTCAATGCTGGAACCAAGGCAGTAATCGCTTCCTTGTGGCTGGTGGACGATCGCAGCACCAGTCAACTGATGCAAAAATTCTACGGCTATTTAGCTCAAAGTACACAGCAGGCACCAATCACAAAAGCTACAGCCCTTCGCCAATCTCAACTGGGCTTGCTGCACAGTGATTTCTCAACCCCAGCGCTTAATAATGTTGATAGTCGCGGCAGTATTAATGTTGAAGCAATACCCAATTCTAGAAGCGAAAATTCTCTCGGTGCTGAGTCGAAATTTGACCATCCTTATTATTGGGCACCGTTCATTTTGATAGGAAATGGACTTTAAAAAATTTTGAGTTTTGAGTTAAGACAGTAACACCAATCTAGTTAGAAGTGATTATGCCTTACATTAAGCGCCGTCAGTTTTTGCAGTTTGCTGGATCGACTTTGGCAACGCTGGGTTTGAGCCATCTGGATATTATGCAGCAAGGCAATCGCTTTGGTCGTGCGATCGCTCAAGGAACGCCTCGGAAACTTGCCTTGCTGGTGGGGATTAATGCCTATCCAACAGCACCGTTGCGAGGATGTGTCACTGATGTCGAGTTGCAGCAACAACTGCTGATTCACCGATTTGGCTTTAATCCGAAAGACATTCTGCTCTTGACTGATGGGCAAGCGACCCGCAAGGGCATCTTAAATGCCTTTGAAGAACACCTGATTAAACAAGCTAAAGGCGGGGATGTCGTGGTCTTTCACTTCTCAGGGCATGGTTCCCAAGTAACCGATCCCGACTGCGACTTCAAAGACCCGACAGGGAAGTGTCTTAATAGTACCTTTGTGCCCATCGATAGTGCGCTGCCTACCGGATTTCCCAATGAAAGAGGCGTTGTCGAGGACATCATGGGGCACACCTTATTTTTATTGATGGATGCCCTGAAGACAGAGAACGTTACCGCAGTGCTGGATAGCTGTCACTCAGGTGGCGGCAAACGGGGGAATTTAGTCGTGCGATCGCGTGATGGGGGTTCCCAACTTCAACCAGTTCCTGCCGAAATAGAATATCAGGAACAATGGCTCTCTCGCCTGAATCTCTCACCCGCTGAATTTGTGCGTCGCCGTCGCGAGGGTGTCGCCAAAGGTGTCGTCATCGCCTCCGCCAAGCGGGAACAGTATGCCGCAGATGCCCCATTCAGCGACTTTTATGCCGGTGCTTTTACTTATTTAATGACTCAATATCTGTGGCAACAAACTGGCAGCGAATCTTTTGCCAGCGCCCTCCCTAATATTGGTCGTAACACTACACGGATGTCATCTCGGCAAAACCCTGAATTTGAGGCAAAACCAGGCAGCAATAATCTCAAGCAACCGATGTACTTTATTGGTCAACAAACGCCTCCAGCGGAAGCTGTGATCACTAAAGTAGAAGGTAACCAAGCTCAATTATGGCTGGGCGGACTTAACCCCCAAAGTTTAGCGGCTTTTGAGCAAGATGCCCTTCTCACCGTAGTAGACTCCCAAGGGCGCGAACAAGGAGTCGTGCAGTTAGAATCTCGTCAAGGCTTAATCGGACGCGGCAAATTGTTAAAAACTGCCAAACCCGGATCGCTGTTGCAGGAACGCACTCGCGGGATTCCCAGTGATGTAACTTTAAAAATTGGTCTTGATCCCTCTTTAGGCAACGACACCGCGCAGGCGAAGCAAGCTTTGCAAGCGATCAAGCGCCTTGAAGCTGTACCTTTACAACAGCAAGAGGTGCAATACATCTTTGGAAGGATGAAGAGTGAGGGCAGTTTAGGTCTATTTTCGCCAGCGATGGAGCCGATTCCTGACTCCTTTGGCACTGCCGGTGAAACCGTAGCCGATGCTGTCAGTCGCCTGCAAGCCAAACTGAAATCTTTACTAGCAGCCAGGATTGTCAAACTCACTCTGAATACCAATTCATCGCGCCTAAACGTCAATGCTTCGATGAATCGAGCAGGTCAAAATGAAATTTTGGCTAGCGCTTTCACGGTTCGCGGTAGCGATCGCAGTCTCGGTCAAAAAACTTCTTCCAATAATCCTTCAGGAAATCTTCCCTCAGATGCCCGAAAGTTACCGATCGGAACGTCGGTGCAGTTCCAGATTACAAATAACGAGCCGCGCGACCTCTATTTCAGCGTCCTAGTCATTGACCCAACTGGAGAAATATCGGCAATCTTCCCGAATCAGTGGACGGCGACCGATGATGTTACGCAGGTGAAGGCTGGGCAAACACTACAAATTCCTGGGACTGACGATCAATTTAACCTTGTCACCCAAGAACCCAAAGGAGTCGCAGAAGTCCTGATTGTTGCCAGTAGCACACCCCTGCGAAAAGCCCTGCAAGCGTTGCGAAACCTGGCACCACGGGATACAAGAGGCCCCGTAGCTCTTTCGGAGCCAACTCAAGTGGTCGGCGATTTGCTGGATGACCTTGCGGAAGGCACGCGCGGCACTGGAAACTCTCCCCAAGGCGTGAGTAACGTAGATACAACTCAGATGGCGGCGATGTCGATTACCTTTGAAGTTATTTGACCGTTCCGGCAAGAACATAAAGCAGTATCTTGAGAACCGATCCACTTGGGGGTGGAGTTTGCGGGCTTCACGCCTGAAGATACTGCTAAAGACGGAAATCTGCTGTTTAAACTAGCCCCATAGCAGAGACCGTGATACCTTTAAAAATAATGTTAATATCTTGCAATAATTAGGAGCGATCGCAAACGTCTCGCCTCGATACTGCTGTAAACCACTCGATATCCATAAAGGTCGAGTGCAAAGATTACAGTAATTTAGGATACAATTCTCTAATGAGAATCGCCCATGAGTATCGATTGCGCCCAAGTCAGCAGCAGTTAGTTACAATGGAGGAATGGATAGAAGCGCTCAGATGGCAGTACAATTATCGGTTGGCTGAACGCTTTAACTGGTGGAAACAAAAAGGTTGTAATACTAACTGCTATTGCCAAAGCAGTTGTTCAATCGCATCAATTAGAGATAAGCTAGATTCTTGCAGCCAAAAGCGCAATTTAAAAAAAATAAACTCTTTATTTCCAGCCGATAAAAGACTTTTTTTTCAACTATTACAAAACTGCGTTGAGCAGGTGGCAATCCCTCGATACAATAGGAAAGCCCAGAAGCGGATTGAGCGGTTACAGCGTCAGTTGTCTCGCCAGAAACAGGGCAGTAAGCATCGAGTTAAAGCTGTCCAGCAGATTGAATTGTCACCGTTAAATGTTGCAAACCAGCGTCAAAATTTTTACCAACAAGTTGCCAACTGGCTATTGAAGCAATTAATGGTGGTTGCCGATCGAGACTTGATCAACAAAAAACTCGCCGGGAGCAAATTGGCAAAGTTTGTTACGGGTGCTGGATGGGAAAAATTCGTGTCTATCTTGGCGCTCATCGGTGCCGGGAAGAAGCGCTATTCGGCGTTTAAGGGGTTGATTGCAGGAAGGCGTTTCTATGGGCTAGTACATCCATCTGGCACGATTCAAGAAGATTCTAGCTGTGAGGCGGAATTTTTCAGGACGCAGGCTGATAGATGGTTTTTCTATTCTGATGACGGATTGGCTCTTAATCGAGATGAAAACGTTTTCAGGAAAATGAAGAAAAAGGCGGCGGTCATCCCATCAGGCTGTGGAGTTGGGGTAGACCAAAAGGCTCTCGCTGAAACGAGAAATCTCCAAATAAGCCGTAAGGTTGATTGGGAGAAGCTGTCACCGAAGATCGGGTTTAGTGCGAGCAGCCCAATCGAGTATACGCTTTGTGCGCGATCGCAATTTTTGTCTAAAGATATTGAGTCTGGAGGTATTTTTCCATGTCTATCCGTTTGTATGTAGGCAATCTGCCCAAAGAAGAAGTAGACCGTCAGGAGTTACAAGCTCTTTTTGGGGACATGAGCGATTCTGTTTCCACTAAGGTGATTAAAGACCGGAAAACCGGCAAATGTCGGGGTTTTGCCTTTGTAACCGTGAAGACGGATGAACTGGCTGATGAAATTATTGAAAAGTTCAACGGTCAGATGTTCCAAGAAAGCCCGCTGAAAATAGAAAAGGCATTGCCACGAGCTAAGGGTGAAGGGGAAGAAGAACCTCGCCCAGCAGCTCCAGCTCCTATTAAGGACCCCAACAAAGCTGCTAGCGGCGGCGGTGGCGCTCCCGCTCCCGCTCCCACAGGCGGCGGTGGTCGTCGTGGTGGCAGCAACAAGAAGTCGCGACGCTCTGAAGGGACAACATCTAATAATGAATCAGATACCTTTCAACCCGACCCCCGCTGGGCTGGCGAATTGGCGAAGCTGAAGGAACTGTTGGCTGCTCAAAGCAATTAGTCGTTAGTCATTAGTCAAAGGTTAATGACTAATGACTAAGCAACTAAAAGCTAATTACTCAGAGGAAGTTGCAACCAGTCTTGCAGGTAGCTGCGTAGCTGCTTGGTAAATTCTGGTCGCTCGTTAAATCGTTCGGTGCGAACGGGCTTGCGATCTTCATCAAGAGTCCAGCCATAATCACTGCTTAGACGCAATTTGCCTTGCCAGTCTGCTACTGAGACAATCAGCTGACTTGCAGGGCTGTTGTCTAGCTCTAAAACCCGAAATACATAATTAAACGTATTCTGGGTGGCTGCGGCAACGGTCGAAGGCTGACCGTATTTGAGGTTGAGGCGCGATCGCACTTGTTCTATTAAACCCGGTTGCTCCACTTCCTCCAAAGTTTTGACGGCTAACGTTAGTGCGAAATAAAATTCTTCGACTGGAATAAATTCAAGCTGCATAGATAAGAGTCAGTTGTATCAGGAAAGCATCTTACAGCATCTGGTTATAGCATCTAGTTTTAACAGGTGCAGGGATCTGTGTAAGACAAAATCCTGAGCGACGACTTCACAAAATCGAGCCGTTGCTGCTGCAAAGTTACCTGTGGCATTGCTAAGCCAAATCCCTGCCCGTAATCTGCCCCTAAATCGCGGCAAAATTCAACATCTTCCCTGTCTTCAAGTCCCTCAGCAACAACTCGAATTCCCAAGTTATGAGCAGAATTCACTAAACTTTTGAGCATCACCTGCTTGAGAGAATGCTGGCTGCAACCATGTACCAATCGCCGATCTATCTTGATCAAATCGGGGCAAAATTCCATGAAGTAGTTGTCAGGCGAAACACAGGCGCACAAATCATCTACAGCAACTCCAAACCCCCGTTCTCTTAGGCGATTAATGGTTTTCAAGAGTTTTGGACAGCTGACCAACGCTTCCACTTCGGTTAATTCAAATACAATTTGTTCGGGCTGTAATCCCAGGTCGAGAATTAACTTGATGTTCTGCTCTAAGGATGCAGGATCTTTGCTGATTACATTGGGTAAGATATTAATAAAAAATGTTTGATGACTCTTGGTGTTAGCAATTGATTGTAAACAAATTGTCCGAGCCAGTTCATCAAACTCGTAAGCCAATTTTGTCGAAAGGGCTGCTTCAATTAATTGATAACCGCTGAAGTGTCCTTCGCGCTCGTCTTTGGCGCGTGCCAAACATTCATAAGCAATTATTTCGCCGGTTGATAAATTGAAAATAGGCTGATAGTGAAAAAATATTTGCTGCTTCGCTAAAATCTGAAAAAACCAAGCATATTTAACCGCCTGGGTAATCGTACTAATCGGTTGCGCTTTTAAAAAATCTCCTAGTAAATTTTGATAATCGCGTGACGATGTCTCAATAGAAGAATCCTTTTGCTCGGTTCGCGTCAGAAAAAAGCGTGAGGAAGCTTGACTGGTTTCTGAAAGGACTTGGCTGATCTTGACGAAAATACTAACCAGTTCACGATTATTTACAGTTTGATAGAGAAGCTGAGGCATGGCAGGAAGCTCCTGAAACCCAATGCTGGAAAGACAGCAGCTAGTTTCCTTGTCATCAGGTTGGATAACCAGATTAAGCGGATGAATCTGTGACATTACAGCAGAGACTACCAATATTTTTTTCTAAGGAATAAAGATATATCAAACCAGGAAATACCCTGTATCCATTGAAACTGTCTTCTGCCTGAGGGCGTAAGAGGTATTCCCAACGGTACTATAGGTTAGTTTTCAAAAAATGGGAAGCTCGTAGTAAACATTATGTGCTTATAGGCTGCGCTCAAATTGCCATGAGCCGTTTTAGGCAAAACTTTGCCATCCTCTGCGAACCCACAGGAGATGTTCCTACAAAATCATGCCGTAATCGGGCAATACCTTGATATAGGCACTCAAAAGTTTCATTTAGTACAGAGAGGTTTCTTGTAAATCGGCACACTAGGAGAGAGAACCGCCATAAGTTCGCTTCATGCTGCGCGTGAAGCGAAGCTATCACGACAGAGAATCGCTAACGTGTCGCTCTTTACCAGATGCTTCGCTCATGCTAACAGACTCAAGCTTAGAGCTATACAAACTAAGCCTGCTTCAGGGAATCTTTATATATAGGGATTCTTGTTTGGATGCAGCAAAGTTTGATCCTGCTGCCTTTCACCGAAAAGCGGAAACAGGCATGGGGTAAGGTTCCGAGTGGATTGCACGCTTAATGAGAACTGCTATATCGTCTGCCTGCGCGGACTTTGTTTGAAGTACAGGCAAAGGTTGCTTTGATACGTTTACAGTCGTCGGGTATGCTTTGTAAGTCAAGAAGTCTGTTGTGGACAGACGAATGCGACTTTCGTCCCTGCTGCTGGAAGTGCTAGCTTAGTGCATCGCTTCCATAACCGGGAATACTGCTGGCGCGGCATTAGGTGAGTAATAGGAGAAGAGAGGACCCGATCGCATCCTTACTCTGATTATGTAGTTAACATTACAAAAACCAAAAAAGTGATCAGGATTGCATTGTAGATTGCATGATCGGCTGTACTTGCCTGAACTCCTGCTTCCTGAGCGATTTCTTCATTATTATTTTTTTTGAAAGACTGGTCATGTACAAATTTATAGCGACAAGCAAATAAAAAACCTGGAATAATCAGCAGAAAACCTGCATAAATAGGAATTCCTACGGTGATATGGACTAAACCAAAAGCTGTAGAATTCCCGATTATCTGCTTCCAGGTGTTAGCACCTTGACGAAAAATCTTTTCCTCCAATCCAGCCCAAAACGGAACCATTAAAATTAAACATATCCAAAAAACAACCATCAAAACTTTTGTGTAATCAAAAGGGGGTTTCTGAGTCGTACTATTTGTCGGTACTGCTTTATAAGTCTTATTTGCAGCCTTTTCATTGGGTATCGCGCGAGGTTGAGTTGCAACATTTGCATTGGGTGATTGCTTGGGTTGAGTTACAACTTTTTCATCGGTTACAACTTTTTCATCGGGTGATTGCTTGGGTTGAATTACAAATTTTTCATCGGACGGTAAGCTTTCACTGGGGCTGGGAAGTTGAGAATTAATATTATCTGGTGGTGGAGGTTGAATGCTTTTAATCGTATCAAACGGTTGAAATATAATATTTCCAGAATTTCCGAAAACTGCACTAGCCCATCCCCATTGCATAAATTGGGGTACGTATGGGCTTACGACTGCAAATGTCGTTAAGGTAACAAAAAGAATAAAAGCTGCCCGAACATAACTTAAAATCCCACTTTTAAAATAAATTGCTAATACCCAACTTAATTGGGACTTGTTTTTCCAAATATCCCCTAAGATAAACCAAATAATTGCAACTGAAAATAAAGTAGAAAACATCTGCTTAAAATTTGTTGCCCAAGGCGATTGAGCAGAACTGATGATAAAAATAAATGTTGCAACAAATAAAAATTGATACTTAAACGCATTGACAATATTTTTTAGATCGTTAAATAGTTGATTTCTTTTTTCAGAATTTAATAAATGCTGAAAGATTTTACCTGTTATGAGCAAGCAGATGAGTTTATAAAACGCAGCCGACGCATATTCTGGCTTAAGATGTAAGGCTTTTTCAAAGCTAGCGATCGCTTCTTGATAGCGATGTAATTTTGCCAGGATAAAGCCTCGACCGTACCAGGCTTGAGGAAACCAAAATTCTTGACAATCTGGTTGAATTGTAGTGGCTTTTTCAAAGCTAGCCAGTGCTTCTTCATCCCGCCCTAAATTTACCAGTAACGAACCCCGATTGTACCAAGCTCGCTGATAGGCTGGATTGATTTCCAAACATTTATCAAAATTGCAAAGTGCTTCTTGGCGGCGTTTTGGTAACGGTAGCACAGCCCCACGGGTACACCAAGCTTCATAGCCGTTTGCATTAATCTCCAAAGCTTTATCGCAGCTAGCGATCGCTTCTTTGGGGCGATTTAACTTACTCAGCACCCAGCCTCGCTTGTACCAGGCTTGATAAGATTCTGGTTGAATTTGCAAAGCCTGTTCGCAACTCGCTAGTGCTTCTTTCCCACGATTTAACATGATCAGTGCATGGGCGCGATCGCTCCAAGCTTCGGAATAATCTGGATTTAACTTTATCGCTTTGTCGTAGCAACTAACAGCTTCGTTGTAGCGGCTTAAATAAAATAAGGAAAGTCCATAGTTGTATAAAATTTTATCAGAATCCGGTTGAAGACCTAAAGCCTCTTGATAATGGGTAACAGCCTCTTTATACTTT
Source organism: Trichocoleus sp. DQ-A1 (assembly GCF_039961955.1). Taxonomy (NCBI): domain Bacteria; kingdom Bacillati; phylum Cyanobacteriota; class Cyanophyceae; order Leptolyngbyales; family Trichocoleusaceae; genus Trichocoleus; species Trichocoleus sp. DQ-A1. The sequence goes on along the minus strand of NZ_JAMPKE010000031.1, from coordinate 22,569 downwards.
CCTATTTCGGCTAATTTTAATCCTTCTTCAAACAGCAATAAGGCTTTGCGTGTAGTGCTTGTTTGCCCACCCTGATTTTTTTGATGGTGTGCTTCTGGAGTCAGATTTGAGTCGTGTTGATAATCTTTCTGAGAAAAATTTTCACCCTGAGTCATAGGAAGGGAACTCCAGATAGTAGACTGACTGTTGCAGCTGAGTTGGTTTAGGTTTACGCGATCGCATACTTTTCGGAGCGGAGCAAACCCCTCACACCCCCCTTCCCGCGGAGAGAAGGGGGGTTGGACTCTCCTCATCGCTAAAAACACTCGTCTTTTAGAAGTGGTTTAGGCAGAGGTAGAGAGGCAATAGAGAGAAGTGAACCGAGTAGTATTGCTAAGCGATCCTAGCCTACAGAGCTAAGTTGTCAATATCGCCAGGAGTTTTAAGAATGAGTGCAGAACAAGATCCCGTTAAGGTGATGAAGCAGGAAGTCGGGAAAGCCGCCGCCGCCCGCGTCCAGTCGGGGATGATAGTAGGGCTGGGCACCGGATCGACGACTGCTTATGCAATTGAATCTTTGGGCGATCGCTTGAAGTCCGGCGACCTCAAAGACATCAAAGGCATCCCCACCTCATTTCAGGCATCCGTGCTAGCTAAACAGTACGGAATTCCCTTAACCACCTTGGATGAAGCCGATCGGATTGATATTGCCATTGATGGAGCCGATGAAGTTGATCCGCAGCACAATTTGATTAAAGGGGGCGGTGCTGCCCACACCCAGGAAAAGATAGTAGATTGTTTGGCAGAGCAGTTTATTGTCGTGGTCGATAGTTCCAAGCTCGTTGACAAACTGGGTTCCACCTTCCGCGTGCCAGTAGAGGTAATTCCGATGGCGATAACACCCGTGATGCGGGCGATCGAAAAGCTAGGCGGGAAGCCAGAACTACGGATGGGCGTCAAAAAAGCGGGTCCCGTTGTTACCGATCAAGGCAATCTGGTCATTGATGTAAAATTTGACACCCTCGATAATCCTGGAGAACTGGAAAAGACGCTCAATAATATCCCTGGCGTTTTGGAAAATGGTTTATTTGTGGGCGTCACAGATTTAGTGTTAGTGGGCGAAGTGGTAGATGGGAAGCCCATTGTGCGAGAAGCTTAATCTTCTTTTGCGAGCCTCCGAGCAAAATTACTAATCTGCTCTCTACCTGGATTTTGTCTCTTTTCCCGTGCGAGACAAAATCCGACCCTATCCTGAGTTTCAGGCGTTTTTGGGTTTACGTTCAACTGTAGCGAGCGCACCAGCTTAAACTCGGATTTTTAACGATTTCTCCTAAGCACGGCTACCTGATAGTTGCGCTTGAGAATTTCCTGTCCTCCCCAACTGATATTGCAATTGCTAGCGACAATTTTTCCGGGATGAACGCCTTTATTGTGAGATGCCCGACAGATAAATAGATCTCGATCTGCTTCTATCCCACCCGCGATCGCACCTGCTGGCACCCGTCCGTTCGATGCTTCTATCCAAACAATCCGAACGTTTCGCGGCGCGGTTAAAACTTCATAGAAAGGGGCGAGAATTTCCTCTCCTCCCCAACCAAAATTACAATTGTTGCCAACAACTTTTCCCGGATGCACGCCACCGTTATATTCGGCGCGACAGATGTACAAACGACGCCCCGATTCAGACCCACCAATCACGGCATTGGGGGGGATGTCTCCATTCGATGCACCTACCCAATTTAAGGCTTCATAACCAGAGTTATTCTGAGCCAGGATCGCAGAACTTGATGCCAGCAGCAGGGTTGCTGGTAAAAAAGATAGCAAGGTAGCCCGAACAACGTTTGCAAGCATAGTCAATTACCCTAAAAATAGTTGTGCTTAACTACAAGCACAATTCAGCAGTTTTCTTATGTATTTAGAAAGATGCAGTATCGGCGATTTGGGCGTACAGAATTACAAATGCCCGTGTTTTCTTGCGGGGGAATGCGCTATCAGTTTAAGTGGCAGGATGTCCCTGGATGGAGAATTCCTCGCGATAATCAACGGAATGTAGAAGTAACGATTCGTCGAGCCTTAGAAGTCGGAATCAATCACATTGAAACTGCCCGTGGTTACGGCACTTCCGAAATGCAGTTGGGGCGGATTTTGCCGACTTTTCCCCGCGAAAAACTGATTGTCCAGACGAAAATCAGCCCTAAAACAGAGAGTAAAGAATTTCGCCAGGAATTTGAGAAGTCCCTAGCTTACTTAAAGCTAGATTACGTTGATTTGCTGTCGCTACACGGCATCAATACCGCCGATTTGCTACACGATAGCATCAAACCGGGCGGCTGTCTGGAAGTGGCGCGACAGCTACAAGAACGAGGCAAAGTTCGGTTTATTGGCTTCTCGACGCACGGGCCAAGTGATGTAATTGTGAAGGCGATTGAGACGAACCAGTTTGACTACGTTAACCTGCACTGGTACTACATCAATCAATTCAACTGGTCTGCCATTGAGGCAGCTTCTCGGCACGATATGGGCGTTTTTATTATCAGTCCTTCAGAGAAAGGAGGAATGCTGTTTAAACCGCCACAAAAATTGGTGGATTTGTGCTATCCCCTCAGCCCAATCGTGTTTAACGATGTATTCTGTCTGAGTCATCCGCAGGTGCATACTCTTAGTGTGGGGGCGTCACGACCAGAGGACTTTGACGAACACTTGAAGACCTTGCCGCTGTTAGAGAATGCAGAGGCGGTTTTGGTGCCAATTCTGCATCGTTTAGAGAAAGAAGCGATCGCTACCTTAGGAGAAGACTGGGTAAAAACCTGGCACGTTGGTTTACCAAAGCCAGAAGCAACGCCGGGGGGACTAAATATCCAAGTGATTCTGTGGCTGAGAAATCTAGCGATCGCCTACGATATGATCGAGTACGCTAAAATGCGCTACAACCTGCTGGGCAACGCCAGCCACTGGTTTCCTGGAGCCAAAGCGGATCGGGTTCGAGAACTAGACCTCCGCCAATGTCTTACCCATAGTCCCCACGCCGACAAAATTCCCGCATTGCTGGAAGAAACTGACCGAATGCTAGGCGGTCAAACCCTCAAACGCTTATCCCAAACCTAAAATGGTATGAGTTGAGGTAATGGCTAATCAAAGAGTGGCTAATCGAAAAGTGGCTCTTGAACAATCCTTCAATTAGCCATCAGCAATTAGCCATTCATATTTAACAATGCCGCGATCGCCCAATTATACTCAGCTATCTGAGACAGAAACTTACAGCGAAATTATTGATGTCCGCTCACCCAGCGAATTTGCTGAAGATCGGATACCCGGTGCCATTAACCTGCCCGTTCTGGATGACGAGGAACGCGCTAAAGTCGGAACGCTCTACAAACAAGTTTGTCCTTTCACTGCCCGTAAACTAGGAGCGACCTTAGTCGCTCAAAATATTTCCCGTCACCTCACCCATCACTTTGCCGAAAAAGACAAAGACTATCATCCCCTCGTGTACTGCTGGCGGGGAGGACAGCGTTCTAACAGTTTGGCAACCGTCTTGAGTCAAATTGGTTGGCAAGTCACTGTCCTCGAAGGGGGCTACAAAACCTATCGTTCCTTGGTACGCGAGCAACTGCAAGCCCTCCCGGAACGCTTTACCTTCCGGATATTATCTGGAATGACTGGCAGCGGTAAAACCCACATTTTGCACCGTCTGGCTGAGTTTGGCATTCAGGTGCTGGATCTGGAAGGTTTGGCAAACCATCGCGGTTCTCTCCTGGGTGAAGAGTGGGAGAGTGGGAGTGGCGCTGAGGAGCAGCTTGTAGAAACAAGGGCGATCGCATCTGGAGCTGAGGGGAAATTACCGATAACCCATCCCCAGCCTCAGCCATCCCAAAAACACTTTGAATCCCTGCTACTGCAACAGTTGCAAAGCCTCGATCCCAACTTTCCCGTATGGGTGGAAGCGGAGAGTAATAAAATTGGGCGGATTTATGTGCCCCCATCTCTTTGGCAGCAAATGAAACAAGCAAGCTGTGTAGAAATTGAGATGCCTGTAGAAGCTAGAATTCAGTGGCTTTTGCAAGAATATCCTCACTTAATGACCCACCCGGAAGTTTTAAAAGCGAAGTTGCACAGACTAAAATCCCGCTATGGCTGGGAAAAACTCCAAGAATGGTACCAGCTCATTGATACCCAACAGTGGGAAAGATTGGTGAGAGACTTGCTAGAGTGCCACTACGATCCGAGCTACAACCATGCTATCCGTCGCTGCTTTCCCAATTTAGAGCGGGTGGTTTCCCTGGCGGATTTATCGGATGCGAGTGTTGATGCTTTGGTCAAAATTTTAGATTTAAGCGCAAGTTCTACGAGCGAACAACCAAAATCTATCCGTTGCTCAACCCCAGCCTAATCATCCAAAATCTAAAGTCGAAAATCAAAATTGAAAATACGGAAGCCCCATTAGATGTTCTAAATTGTTCTAACATCAATGGGGCTGAGGACGCAGTTAGGAGGTATCTTGCAGTCCAACTTATCCGCAGAAATTTCCACAAGCCGAGACTCTTAATAAGTTTTTAAGAAACTATCCATCAGTTATTCGCCATTTGCCCTTAGCCTTTGTCTTTTTGAAGCTCTCTAAGGGCGGAAGTCGCTCTCTGAGAGCCTTCCTTCTGACCTTGACGCTGGTAAAGGTCGCGGGCTTGCTCAAAAGCTACGATCGCTTCCGGTACTCTTTCTCGCTTTCTCAACGCCACTCCCAGATTGTAGTAAGCTTGTGCATTTTCCGGCGACAGTTCTACCAACCGCCGATAGGCAACAATTGCCATTAGGTAGTCCTGCTGCTTTAACAAAATATCAGCGATCGCTGTCTGAGCTTCCACGAGATCGGGTTTGATCTTCACTGCCTGTTGATAAGCCTTTAAGGCATCATCCAGATTATTCCCGGTTTGCAAAATTCTGCCAATTTGGAGGCTAATCTGAGCATTGCGAGGTTCAATCTTGGCTGCCCGTTCTAAAGCCGCCATCCCAGCCGTGACGTTGCCTTGCTTCATGTAGGCGTCTCCCAAGTTCAACTGCACGCCGCTGTCATTTGGGGCGAGAGCAACAGCCTGTTGGAGTGCTTGAATCGCTTCTGCGGGACGCCCCTGCTTCAGGAAGGCGGAGCCGATAAATTCATAAGCTTGTAGATTTTTCGGATCGAGCTGGAGGGCAGTTTCATAGGCTTGCATTGCGCCTTGATAATCTTTTAGACGCTGTAATACCACCCCTAATCCTAGATAGGCATTCAGGTTCTTGTTGTCGATCTGGGCAGCACGCTGGTAGGCAGCTGCGGCACTGGCATTGTCTCCAAGATTCGCGAGAGCGTACCCCAATGCATACTGAAAATCAGCATTCTTCGGTTCGAGGGTGACAGCCTGTTGATAAGCTTTAGCGGCTTCTCGGTAGTTGCCCTGAACTGCTTGTAAATAGCCGATGGCGGAGAAGATACGGGCATTTTCGCGATCGAGAGCCGCAGCTTGTTGATAAATTGTCAAGGCTCTGGCAATATCTCCCGTATCCACCAACTTACGCCCCTGCCGCAGCAGTTCGCTCACCTGCTGTTGACTGCCTTGGGCTACCAGTGGAGCCGCTTGGACAACTGGCATTTTGATGGTAGCGATCGCTGGCACCAACAAGAGACTAGCTACTAATAAAGTCTGTTTTTGCACGGTCGATTTATCTTGAGTTTCTACAATGGCTCAGTGTTTCTATTCCGGAAGCATGAATCCAGAATGGCTAAACACAGCAGAGGGATGAGCTTTACCTCGTCTACACCCCAAATTTGCCTAAAAAGAAATTTTGACGAGGACAGTTAATGATTGTAACAACAACTGATGTCGTTCACAAAGCTGTGTTAAGAGCGTATTTAGCAATTATCACCGCTGAAGGCGTCTCGGCTAGTCGTGACCTGTGGTTTTTTTGGCTGGGGTTGGGGATATTATCGGCTGACGGAATGGCAGTTATATATCTGTAGTTTTTGAGCAGAACGGGGTGTGATAGCAGAGTGACCAGCCTGGCTTTTTATTGCTCATTACTGTCACGGAAACAGCCGTAAAGCTCTACTAATTTATTAATAATTGCGATCGCGCTTTTCACTTAAATAGAACACATATTTCTATCGATAGATATCCTGATTATTCCTACTGATAGATATACCCAGAAAAATACCAGTATAAAGTATAACTCAAGGGTGAAAGTTAGAAGAAAGTAGCTCTATAAAAAATAGAAACAGGAAGAGCGGTGAGCAATGTCATACACAAATCGAGAAGACAGGGTTGTTATTGAGCCAACTGCTGGCAATCAAATTGTTGAGTACCACGATCGTGTAAGGTGGGGTCCCATTTTTGCCGGTATTGTTACTGCTTTAGCTACTCAGTTAATTCTGAGTGCTTTAGGAGCCGCAATTGGTGCTACTAATATTTCCGGTTCCGGCGCACCTAGAACCTATGCCGATGATGTTGGCAGAGCGGTCGGAATTTGGTCTATTATCTCTTTGTTTATTTCCCTTTTGGTGGGTAGTTGGGTAGCAGCCCGTGCCAGTGGTCCGATGAACCGGAATACAGCAATGTTAAATGGAGCCATTCTTTGGGCTACAACTTTGGCATTGAGTTCCTGGTTGTTAGCAAGTGGAATCTCAGGCGCATTCGGTATTGTAGGTGCGAATGCTGGGGAAATCGTCAATCAAGCGCAACAAGGTGCAGTGAACGTACCCAACGACGCGCCGAATGTAACGGCTCAGCAAACTCGTGATATTGCGGGTGCAACAGCGAAGGCAGGTTGGTCGTTTACAATTGGTTCACTCTTAGGTTTAGCAGCATCGCTGATTGGCTCATCTATGGGTGCCCGGACTCCTCGGCATCACACATAAGAATTGATGACTCAAAATCAAATTTGCAGGCTTATTTTAGCCACCAGTAAAAACACCTTTTCAAAGGTGTTTTTTTTGCAGATAAATTGTGAACTGCCGCAAGATTATCGCTGGCGACTGTAGCGTCCAATGAGTTCTGCTGCTGCCAGAATATGACCATTCATTGCCGCTTCTACCTTGTTTTTAGTGGCACCCGCTGCTAAATCTAACAGTCGATCGAGTGCGTAGAGTTTGAAAAAGTACCGATGCGTACCACTAGGCGGGCAAGGGCCACCATAACCTAAATTGCCAAAATCATTTTTACCTTGGACGCCCCCCTCAGCGAGGTTTGCTTCGCTGGGAATGCCGCCAGGTAGATGGCGAATTTCAGGTGGGAGATCGTAGAGAACCCAATGGACAAAAATGTCCCCAGGCGCATCCGGATCGTCAACGATTAAAGCAAGGCTCTGAGTACCCTCTGGCGGGGAGTTCCAGCTAAGAGAGGGGGAAATATTTGCGCCGTCGCAGGTGTATTTAGACGGAATTACACTGTTTTCAGTAAAAGCCGTACTCTCAAGTTTCATCGTCTTTAGTGTCAGAGATTGACGATTGATAGGGGTGATTAGCGAATCGTTCTTACTTGCAGAACTCTAAGCGCTTAGCGGTAGTCCTGCTAATGCCAGTAGATTAGCGTTTTGGCACAGGGTAATTCTTCAACCAATAGGCTTAGCCACAGAAATATTCTGCGATTTACTGGTAGTCAATTACGATTGCTTTAGATGGTTTAGGGTAAAAGTTGTTCGTATTCATCCATATACAGCTAGAAAAGGATGCGATCGCTTCCTCTAAACTTTGCTTGCACCACGCCAACCACTTCATCTAGGTTGTTTCCACAACCATAGTGCGAGACGCGATCGCGTTAGCTCAATCAAAATAAATATAGATAAGACAATCGATTCAGCACAACGCATGACCACAACCGCAGTCAATCCCTATCTAGATGGCAACTTTGCGCCAGTACGGGAAGAAATCGCACCCACCAACCTGAAAGTAATCGGCGAACTACCCCCCAATTTATCCGGGATGTTTGTGCGGAATGGCCCCAATCCTCAATTTCCACCTATCGGCAACTATCACTGGTTTGATGGGGATGGAATGTTGCACGGAGTGCGAATAAATAACGGCAAAGCTCAATATCGCAACCGTTATATCCGGACGCAGGGATTTAATCTTGAACGCGAAGCGGGTAAGGCAATTTGGACGGGGTTGATGGAACCGTCACGAGGCAACAATCCCTATAATTTTCCTAAAAATACCGCTAACACCGCTCTAGTGTGGCACGATGGACGGCTGCTGGCGCTCTGGGAAGGCGGTGAACCTCACACTATTAAGGTTCCCAGCTTAGAGACATCAGGTGCTTACTCTTACGATGGCAAGCTGGTTTCTGCCTTTACCGCTCATCCGAAGGTCGATGCCGAAACGGGCGAGATGATGTTTTTTGGCTACTCGTTTGCCCCACCGTACCTGAAATACAGCGTCGTTTCAGCTAAGGGTGAGCTGTTGCGAACCGTTCCCATCGACTTGCCGATGGGGGTGATGATGCACGATTTTGCCATCACCGAACACTACACAATCTTTATGGATCTGCCGCTAACTTTCAGCATGGCACGAATGCAGCAGGGTAAACCACCATTGATGTTTGAGCGCGATCGCCCTAGTCGTTTCGGCATTGTCCCCCGTCATGGCGATAACAGCAACATTCGCTGGTTTGAAAGTCCCCCCTGCTATGTCTTCCATACCCTCAATGCCTACGAAGAGGGAGATGAAGTGGTGCTTGTTGCTTGTCGCATGAGTTCCACCAGTGTTTTAACGACTGATATGACCCCTGGTGAAAGTGAGGGAGACGCGGGTCGTTTGTACCAATGGCGCTTTAACCTCAGCACGGGTACGGTAAAAGAGGAAATGCTGGATGATGCGCCATCAGATTTCCCCCGCCTGAACGAACAGCGAATGGGACGACCGATGCGCTACGGTTATACCGCAAAGATGGCAAATAATCCGATGCCTCTGTTTGAAGGGGTCATCAAGTATGACTTTAAGAATGGTAAGTCCGAAACTCACGAATTCGGACGCGGACGCTATGGTGGCGAGGCGGTATTTGTTCCTCGTCCCGATGCGACTGCTGAGGATGACGGTTGGCTAATGACTTTTGTCCACGATGATGAAGCAGACACTTCGGAACTGGTGGTCGTAAATGCCCAAGACGTGACATCTGAACCAGTGGCGCGTGTCCTCATCCCCCAGCGGGTGCCTTACGGTTTCCACGGGGCATGGGTTTCTGAGGAACAGTTAAGCGCTTCTGTCTAATTTGTGGTGAGATGCGATCGCATTTTTGAAATCGTCAAAGATGCGATCGCTACAATTCAAACAACCCTAAGCTCCAGGCACCGCAATATGATACAAAAACTACCTAGCAATACCGCGCCAGCTATCAAATGAGGAACGCTGCTGCGAGAAAGAGGGATTAACCCCTAACGATTGTAAAGTGCGATCGCTCTGTTGATATTGCATCCTGGATATTCCGACAAACTGCATTGGCAATGGCTACTGGCTTATCGGCATCTCAATGATAAATTCAGTACCAAGACCTGAAGAAGAAACACAACTGAGCTTTCCATTGTGTTTGTCTACCACGATCTGGTAGCTAATCGATAATCCCAAACCAGTACCAGAACCTACAGGCTTGGTTGTAAAAAATGGGTCAAATATTTTCTTTTTTACATCCTCAGTCATTCCCGATCCATTGTCAGCAATTCTAATTCTGACTGAATTAGAAGAAGCCATTTCTGTGTAAATACTAATAGTAGGCTTTTTATCAGATACTTCTCCAGAGTTTCTTATTTCCTCTAAAGCATCGATTGCATTACTTAGAAGATTCATAAATACCTGATTTAGCTCAGAAGCGTAACAAAAAATTCGTGGCAGTTGACCGTAATTTTTGATTACTTCAATACCAGAATGCAAACTATCTTTCTTGAGCCGATGCTGCAAAATCAGCAAAGTAGATTCGATGCCCTCATGGATATCAACTGGTTTCATTTCAGCTTGATCCAGCCGTGAAAAATTCCGCAAGCTAAGGACAATATCTCTGATACGCTCTGCCCCTACTTTCATGGAATCAAAAAGTTTTTGCAAGTCTTCTACCACAAAATCCAACTCGATTTCTGACATCGCCTTCTGAATCGCAGGTGTAGGATTTTGATACTCCTGCTGATAGACGCCAATCAAAGCAAGCAGGTCTTGGATATAGTTATTGGCATAGTCAATATTGCCATAGATAAAGTTGACAGGGTTATTAATTTCGTGAGCAATTCCAGCAATCATCTGTCCCAAACTAGACATCTTTTCAGTTTGAATGAGTTGGGATTGAGTTTGTTGTAGTTCGCGTAAAGTCAATTCTAACTTTTTCGCTTGTTCTCTCAATTGTGCTTCTGATTGTTGTTGTGCCAACTCGGCTAGCTTGCGGTCGGTAATATCCAGTGCTGTCCCTAATAACTTAGTCACCTTACCAGAAGCATTGCAAGTAGGTTCCCCCTTGACAAAAATATATCTAATAGAACTATCTGGGCGAAAGATTCTCAACTCCAACTCATAAGCCTTCCCTCTTTCAATCGCTAGGTCTACTGATTTTAACCATAAGTCAACGTCATCTGGATGAATCAGGTTTTCATGTTCCCTGAAAGTGGGTTCAGGTTGTTCGGGGTGGAGACCAAAAATCCGGAATAGTTCATCGCTCCAATTAACTTCTTGCGTTTCTATATCAAATTGCCAGCTACCTAGATGTGCTAGTCTCTGAGCTTCTGCAAGCCTAGCTTCTTTGAGTTTTAATTCTCGCGTGCGCTCCTGTACTCGGTGTTCCAAAGTACGCGAATAATCTTCTAGTTGCTCGTTAGCTGTAGCTAAATTAGTGTAAAGTAGAGCATTTTCTAGAGAAATAGCTGCTTGAGAAGATAGCAGCTTTAGGACTTCCATTCGATTAGGAGTAAATGCCCCAACCGTTAAATTATTTTCCAAGTAAAGAATAGCAATAAGCCTACCGCTATTAATGATAGGAATACATAAGACTGATTTCAATTTCTGATTTTGAATATAGGTGTCATTTGTAAATCTTCCCTCCCAAGCTGCATTTTCTAAAACCACATCAGAACGAGTTCTCGCTACATAATTGATTACCGTTACGGGTAAATCTTGGCTAGTTTCCATTGGGACAGATTGCTGCACAACTACTTCTAATGAATCTATTGAGGCAGCAGCTTCAATCAACAATTTTCCATTTTTCGGTAAGACGAGAAAACCTTTTATCGCTCCAGCATTTTCAATAGATACTTTCATTAAGGAAGCGAGCAACTTATCCAGCACAATTTCTCCAGAAATCGCCAGAGATGCTTTCATCACTGTGGCTAAATCCAGCACTGAAACTTCACCACTAGTAGTCATTTTTGAGGTTGTGGCAGTATCTTCACTCGAATTCGGCTCTGTTGATTGCATCTGGGAAATTAAGTATGGATACTCTATTTCCAACTCTTTAACTTTGGCGGTTGCTCCCCAGCGAACATAGCCATAATATGCTTCACTCATATGATCTCTAGCGATTTTTTCTCTTCCCAGAGCTAGATAGAATTCAGCCGCCCGCTCATAAGCTAGCGCTTCTTCTTGGATATATCCCTGAATTCTTGCTCCATTTATCGCTCGGTCATAATACTCCATTGCTTTGAGCGTTTGACCTGAAACTCGGTAAATCTCTGCCTGTATTAACTCATACTTATGTTGAGAATTTGTAGGGGCATGAGTTGCCCATTGCTGCATTTTTTCCTGATTCTTCGCCACAATAGCCATGTATTCCTGTTGCTCTGTGGCTGTAAGGTTAGGGTACTGGGCAAGGAGGGCTAAAGAATAGTAGAGATTATATTCAACAAATACTATTAGGGCTGTGATAGGTTGAGTATGCTGCGATGCTGCTCTAGCATTTTCAATTGCTTTATCGTAATCTTTAAACAAATAAGCCAGCATCAATTTATAAAAATATACAGCAAATACAGATTGTAAATTATTGGTTTCCAATAAATGGGGTAGCATTTCTGTTTCATTAAAATATTTACCAGATAGACAAGATTTTTTAGATGATTCGTCAATCAAATTAGAAACAACTTGTCCACCTATGCTGGCATAGTAAAGCTGAAATTCTTTTTTAAACTTGCCGATCATTTCAATATAGTTAGCTTGTTTTTGCGTAACAATTTCTAGATATTCGCCAGCTAGAAATGAATGTTCGCAGTAGAATAGAGCAGAATGACAAGCAAATTCTATATCACCGACTTCTAGCCCACTTTGAATTGATTGCTGCAATAATTCTATTGTTTCTTTAATATGCTCTTTCCAATGTAAAATACAAGCACAATAGCTGCTGTATATTTTTGATTTAATTTCTTTGGCATAAAGCTTATCTAATAGATGAAAAGCTAGTTTGCCAAATTTATATCCGGAATCAATATCTGCCATTGGCCCGCACAAAAGCAAGCCATAAGTGCTATAGCCATAGATAGCTAGGGAAGAATTCCCATATTGGCTACACAGCTTGACCATTGTGTAGACAATTGGTAACGCAATCGCGCTACTTGAGATAAAGGCAGGGGGAGAAATTGTTATCAAAATCTTCATAGCTGCCATTTTATAAGGGTCGGTCATTTCTGGAAGGTTATAACAGTCCTCAATATTTAGGTGTGGCGAAGGTTTTTGTTCTAAGGGCACTTCCAACATTTCCAAAACTTGCTGACCGAGTTCTATGGCTGCTGGCAACTGATTTTGGGCAATATGATATTGAATTTTTATTTCATTAATCTTCACTCTATCTAATAGAGTTTTTGCATTTTGAAGCGCTACTTCAGCTAGTATTTTTGATTGTTCGAAATTCGTGTTGAGGTATTCTGCTTCTGCTGCTGATACATAGAGTTTATTTGTCAGCTCGTAGTTGCAAACCCAACTGTCTGCTGCCAAGAGTCCCAAACCGATGTTGAGATAATTGACGGCTGCTTGATAAGCGGTCGCTGTACTAGCTTTCTGACCAGCAATGAGATTAAAATGAGCCAGTTCATCTCTTTGGGATTGACAGTTTAGTAATTCAGTACCAAAATTTAATTGGTTAACCAGAGCAAAAATATTTTCTTCTCTTTCTTCAGGAGAAGTATTTTCTAGCAGCAGTTGACCAATTTTTAGGTGAGTGGCTTTTTTCTCAAGGTTGGGTATAAGAGAATAGGCTGCTTGCTGTATCCGATCATGTAAAAACTTATAGCTAATCTTTATATCATCAAGAACCAAAGTTCCCTGTTGTAACTGGTCAAAAGATAATGGGATTTTGTAAGCATCGCTTAGAGGCAAAATCAAACCTGTTTGAAGTGCATCCCACAAGTCTGTTGCTGTAGCTGATTGAGTTTTTTCATTCACGATTGCCAAAACATCTAAATTAAACTGGTTGCCAATACAAGCAGCCAGTTTTAAGACTTGCTGTGTTGCATCGGGTAACTTTTGAATATTTCTGGCAATCAATTCAACAATGTTACAATCCGTAATTCCAACTGCTTGAATTTCTTCTATATCCCACTGCCATCTACCTTGGCTGAAGTTATAAATTAGCAGTTTTTCGGCGTATAAAGTTTTTATTAATTGGGTCAAGAAGAAAGGATTTCCTTGAGTTTTATTAAAAAGGAGAGACGCGAGATTTTGTGCCTCTCCTCGCTCTGTACATACATTTTCATGAAGAGTATCTGCAACTAACAAGCTGACGCAATCGCTATCTAAAGGTCGAAGAGTGATATTATTCACTACAGCGCCTAGAACCTGTATTTTCTCAATCGCTTGGATTAACGGATGCGTTGGACTAACTTCGTTATCGCGGAATGCTCCAATTGTTAATAGATGCTGGCTATCTGGGTCAGTTACTAACAGTTCAATTAACTTAAGCGATGCAGAATCAGCCCACTGTAAGTCATCTAAGAATAAGACTAGCGGGTGTTCTTTTTGGCAAAAAACCCGGATAAATTGTTGAAACACTCGATTAAATCGGTTTTGTGCTTCAGATGGTCCTAATTGTGTTAGTTCTGGTTGTTCGCCAACAATCAGTTCTACTTCGGGAATGACATCGATAATTACCTGACCATTTTCTCCCAAAGCCGCTTTAAGCTTTTCTTTCCAAATGTCTATCTGTTCCGAACTTTCAGTTAACAGTTGTCGCATCAATTCAGAAAAAGCTTGAATTAAAGCAGCATAAGGAATGTTTCGCTTGAACTGGTCAAACTTGCCATTAATAAAATATCCTCGTACTCCCACAATTGGTTTATGGACTTCATTCACTACACTTGTCTTACCAATTCCTGAGTAACCACTTACCAGCATCATCTCAGCTGCTCCAAGGCTAACTCGCCCGAAAGCATCCATTAAGGTGGCTACTTCGGTTTCGCGTCCGTAGAGTTTTTGCGGGATTAGCAGAAGGCTGGCGCGATCGCGCTGACCGCAGATAAAATCTTCAATTTCTCCTGTTGTTTCAAGCTGAATTAAACAATTTTCGAGGTCAAATTTTAGACCAGCAGCGCTTTGGTATCTGTCTTCAGCTGTCTTGGTAAGTAACTTCATCACGATCTCAGAAACAGGGAGAGGAATTTCTGGCACCAACACATGAGGAGGGATTGGTTGTTTGGCAATATGACAGTGAACTAATTCCATCGCGTCGGTTGTTTCAAATGGCAGTTTCCCCACGAGCATTTCATAAAGAGTTACACCCAAAGAATAAAAGTCGGTGCGGTAGTCAATAGAACGATTCATCCGACCCGTTTGCTCTGGTGACATATAGGCAAGCGTGCCTTCGATCAAATTGGGACTGCTGATTGTTTGGTTCTCTAGGGATAGACGGGATGCAATGCTAAAATCAATAATTTTAACTTCCCCTGTTTCTTGATTAAAAATGATGTTATGTGGCTTAATATCTTTATGAATAATATTGTGAGAATGGAGTTCTCCAATAATTTCTGAAACCTGAACTGCTATCTTAAGAACAATTTTAAAATTTATAGGTTTTTCGGCAATAACTTTATCAAGCGATTCTCCCCCAGAATCTTCTAAAACTAGCGCAAATCCATTCTTATGATTCTCAAGTCCTAGGGTTTTCACAACTCCCTTAGCATTTAAAGCTTTAATAATTTCATATTCATTTTTTATCCTGGCAATATCTTTCGGACTTGGATAATTATTTTTAATTAATTTGAATACGAGCGATTTTTTATCCTGATGCCTTTTTCCTTGATAAACAACAGTTCTTGTACCTTCGTAGATTTTATTTGTAATTTCGTATCCTGATATTAAGACCATCACTTTTACCCTTCTTGTTTAAAAAGTCAAAGAAATCTAAAATTTCTACTAATTCATTCTTTTAATGCTACATCTACTATTGCGATCGCCTAGCGGCGCGGATGCGCGCTTCGGATGCTGCGATGATTCGGGAACAGCCGAATCGCCGCCCTTACGAGCCGCTGTAGAGGCACTAGAGAGCGCTATTGCAGACATACAGTGAAATGGTATTTGCAAAACTGCTTTTAAACAAAAAAATACCTCACTGTTAATCTTATATATCAAAAATCTATCCCAAGATAGATACAGACGCGACGTATCGCGTCTGTATGAGAAGTTACTACCTTAAAAGATTTTCCGATACACAGTGATGCGTATCCTGGGCTTCACTCAACAGGCAGATCGCGGAGTTGGCTCAAAATGGGGATATACCTCAGTTTCAAATAGGTCCTGGATTTCTTGAGACTTTTGCTTCACTAAGTTCTTGTAATCCTGACGCACAGGGATGTTGTACGTGGCTGTGCGGGGGGCGATTTTTTCCAACCACGCGGTGTGAATCGTCAAGCTAAACTTCAGTGAAGGATGGCTCAATCTACACCGGGGACCATCCTCCACATTTTGAGCATCGAAAATCCAAATTTCGTTGCCGTCTGGCGTGAAAACGGTGCAAACAATGTAACCATCGGTTGAACTGTCTTCTGAACTCTCTTCGCCGTTGCGGCGTGGCATAAACTGCGGCGAACTGACAATATAGCCAGCAGGGAACTGATAGCGATCGCCAATCTTCAGCGACTCCTTCGACGATGTGTTTAACCGGAACAAAGAAGCGGGTATACCAGCCTCTGCAAGGCGAAGCATCTCCGTCCGCGGTACTACCCGGTACTTATAGTCTTTGTACAGGTCGAAGACAAACTGCGTCAGCAACTGCTTCCATAGCCCAAAAGAGATCCAGTAAAGATTATCCAGATGTTTCGGAGGCTTGCCATCAGGCAAGAGACTGCGATAAGCATAGAGTCCTACGCCCCAGGTACACTCAGCATCGGAAATTACCTTCGACTCCAAAATTTGACCGCTTTCTCCATCTATTACATAGCGTCCCATCCGGCTGATGTCCATCTCATCGTGTTGCATCCCACACAGGCGAGACGGGACAGAAATCTTAGGATTGTAGGCAGAGACATCATACTCGCGGAGCCATTCAGATACATCCCAAGCACAAATATGAGATGCGTGGAGGGTAATGTTTCCATCTGGATTCGCATAATCCAACAGAAAATGAGCCGCTTCCAGGGGAATCACAACCCGTTGTGCGACAACTTCAACTTCTTGCTGACTGCACGCTGGGCGCTGTCCCGCTTTCAAGTCAGCGCGGCGCACGATGTACACGACAGAATCAGCTAACTCTCGAAGTGTAAGTAAGTCTCTGATGAGTCTTTTGGTCGCCTTACTTTTGGGGATAGGGTTACTGAGCAACTGCTCTACCCCAGTCGTGAAGGCTGTGTCCATCAGCACCAGATAATCTTCTGTCAACCCAATCTGATGGATAGTTTGCTTAATCTTGACGGGGGTTCTATCTGGTAATACCAGCTTCCAGCGCTCTAAGTTATTTACACCATCCCAGCGGAGCAAATAGACGAAATCTTTAAATTCTATGTTGGTAGTTCTCTCAAGCAACCTCATATAAAATTCCAAGATATTTTGAGAGATATTGGAGAATGCTTTGAGAAAATCTTGCACAAAGTCTTGTGCTTCGATAAATCGGGCAAGTTCTTTGAGGAGTTCCTCGATTTGTTCTGGAAGTTCATCCAGATCGTAAATTAAGGGAATGGTTTGGAGAATATTCGCTACTGATTTACCGTAATTGACCGTAAACATTTCGCTTTTTTCAGGGTCAAAAACCGGATGTGCGGTACTCAAAACGGGTGGAAAGGGAAACTTTAAGGAAGTTTCGGATTGCCACTCTGTATTAGCTCCGATCGGAGTTACAACCTCCAGCGTTTTGGTATCAATTTCGTAGGGACGACCAGCATCATAGGTTACTAGCAGACGCTCGTTGGCATCGTCTCGAAATTTAATGGGCAGAAAAGCTGTATTCAACTCGTTGCGGAAGCCAAGAGAAAGAGAAAATCGCGAAATGCCATGATTGCGAAATTGATACTTGACATACTCGCTGCCAGGTCGGGTTGCCTTATCGGCGTAGTAACATGGCGGCTTAACCAGCCGCGTTTTCAACCCCACTTCACCTTGGCGATCAAAGTCAAGCCGATAAATCATCCCATCGCCACCTAAAAGGGAAGTTCCGTCAGCATCTGGAGCATCTCCGGAGTTGACAGAGCCTACTGGCGCAACGATAAAGACGTGACCCTGCAAATCATCTGGTAACTCTCCATGAATCTGCATTTTGATGTCGCTAAGTTCGTAGCGATTTGCCGTCATTATTGACTCTGGAACTGGCGGACAACAGCCTGGTACAGATGAGATTGAGTCAAGAATTGGTTCTTTCATGTTATGGCTGCCTAGGTCTCTATTGAAGGAAGTAAAATACTCAAGAAATTGCTGAAAGTAATCCATTAACAAACTTACGCAATGTGAAACTTCTTCTTAGCCCTCCTAAAAAGTAGGGTTAGGGGAGTGTAAACGTAATACCATTAGGGCTTATCGATGCAAAATTTGAATTGTTGTAACTGCCTAGATGCAAGGCTTTCACAATTCAAATTTAAAATCTCAAATGGTAGAAACTGTACCAATTTAGATTCTCCTTAAAAAAGAAGAGTTCTAATCTCTAAAGCTGTACATTGCGTAAACTTGACTCCTTTGAAACTGTCTGGCTTTTTGCACAGCCGTTTCAGCATCGGAGATTATCCAATTTGCTCATGAAACTGTATATCTAGGCTGTCTTTGAATCCGAGCGTTTTCAAAGCGATACAGAAACTCCCCTGTAGATAACTGATATTTACCTACAAATTCCTAGAGTCATTTTCCGTTCGCTGGATATTATTTTTAAGCGATTCTCATATCCAGTCGCCGCGCGATCGCTATCTTTCTTGCAACACGTCCCCGATTATCTGCTTTGACAACTGCTTTGATAATGGTTGCTTGCAGATAATCCTGACAGCTCTATTATTTTCTTTTGGAATAATTATGATATATAAGGTGGGCAATGCCCACCTTATATCTGACTATTTAAGCGCTGAAGTATTTAGCCGCTGGGTGATAGGCGATAATCGCTGTTGTAGATTGCTCAGGATAGAGTTGTTCGCTTTCATCCATGTGGAGATTGATGCGATCGCTTCCTAGTAACTCCAGCAATTTATATTGATCCTGAATATTCGGACAAGCCGGATATCCAAAACTGTACCGAGAACCTTGATAACGCTGCGCCAGAACATCCCGAATCTTATCCGGTTCTGATGCACCCAAGCCTAACTCCCGGCGGATTCGGGCGTGAAGCCACTCTGCCACAGCCTCCGCCGTTTGTACCGCCAAGCCGTGGAAGTACAGATAATCGCTGTATTGATTATTTGCAAACAACTTCTGCGCGAATTCCGTCGCAATATCCCCCACCGTCACCGCCTGCATCGCAAACACATCAACGTGTCCCGACTCAATAGGTGCAAAGAAATCAGAAATACACAGACGACGCATGGACTTCTGACGAGGGAAATTGAACGTCGCAACAACATTCTTCTCCCTCTCTTCTTTCGCATCTTTACGATTCATAAATTCCGGATCGTACAAATGCAAAGAATTTCCTTTAGCCTGACACGGAAAATACCCGTAAACAACTTGCGGATATAGCAAATTCTCCTCTACAACCCGCTGTTTCCACTCCTTCAAAATTGGGTAAACTTTTTCCTCTAAAAACTGATTGTACTCCTCGCGAGACTGTTCCTGCGGCTTGCGGAATTGCCACTGTCCAGCAATCAAAGCCTGCATATCCAGATAGTCAAACACTTCCTCTAAGGGGATATCTTCAGGCTGTAATAATTTCGTCCCCCAGAAAGGCGGAGTTGGACGCTCAATATCAATCGCCACAGCCTCAGAACGCCGTGTATCTACTTCTACAGGTTGAGCTTCTTGAGCGCTATTCTCTAATGGCACACGAGACGCCGCCTCTACAATAGGCGCATGACCATTTTCCTCAACTTCATCCAAAAATCCCTGCAAATCATCCCAGTTTCCAGCGGATTTCGCAGGCATTAATTTATCCATGAAATGCAGATCGGAAAAAGCATCTTTGCCGTAAATTACCTTACCCTTGTAAGTGTTTTGGCAATCTTCATGGACAAATTTAGGAGTTAACGCTGCACCCCCTAAAATGACTGGAACCGTAATTCCTTTTTGATTGAAAACTTCCAAGTTTTCTTTCATAAAAGCGGTTGACTTCACCAGTAAGCCGCTCATCGCGATACAATCAGCTTTGTGCTGCTCAAAAGCATCAACGATATTATCAACAGGCTGTTTGATGCCAATATTAACTACCTTGTAACCGTTATTTGACAGGATGATATCCACCAAGTTTTTACCGATGTCGTGGACATCTCCTTTAACAGTCGCAATTACTACAGTTCCTTTGGCATTATTTCCAGCATCTTTCTTTTCCATGAATGGCTCTAGATATGCCACTGCTGCTTTCATGGTTTCCGCTGATTGCAATACGAAAGGCAACTGCATTTGTCCGGAACCAAACAATTCGCCAACAACTTTCATCCCATCTAGCAAGAAGGTGTTAATGATATGCAGCGGCGCATATTTCTCTAAAGCTTTGGTAAGTTGATCCTCTAAGCCGATGCGTTCGCCGTCGATAATGTGACGCTTTAGACGTTCTTCTACAGGGAGATTTTCATCACCAGAGCGATCGCGCTTGGTCGTTTTCCCTTCAAATAGCGTTGTCAATTCTCCCAGGGGATCGTAAGTGCAGATGTCTCCATCAAATTGCCGTTCATCGTAGATTAACTTGCGGCAGACTTCTTGATGCTCTGGCTCAATTTTCGCTAGCGGCAGAATCTTGCTAGCGCTGACAATTGCCGCATCCATCCCCACCGCCATCGCTTCGTGCAGAAACATGGAATTGAGGACGACTCGCGCCGCTGGGTTTAAACCGAAGGAAACGTTAGAAACCCCCAAAATCACGTGGCAACCTGGGAGTTCATCTCGAATGCGACGGATGGATTCAATCGTCGCTTTTCCATTAGCTCGGTCTTCTTCGATACCCGTAGAGATCGGGAGGGCGAGAGTATCAAAAAAGATTTCGTAGGATGGAATGCCATATTCGACAGCGGCACGATAGGCACGTTGCGCGATCGCAAACTTTTTCTCAGCCGTCCGTGCCATCCCCTCCTCATCAATCGTCCCAATTACAACGCCTGCACCGTACTTCTTCGCCAACTCCAACACCTTGAAGAAGCGCTCCTCTCCATCTTCATAGTTAGTCGAATTCAGCAGGCACTTGCCTCCGGAAACCTTTAAACCCGCCTCCATCTTTTCCCATTCTGTGGAGTCGAGCATCAAGGGTATCGTCACATTTGTTACCAGCCGTGACACTAATTCATGCATATCCCGAACGCCATCGCGCCCGACATAATCCACGTTGACATCGAGGATGTGCGCGCCTTCCCGCACCTGCGACTTCGCCAAAGACACTAACCCATCCCAATCTTCTCCATTCAGCAAGTCGCGGCACTTCTTAGAACCACTCGCATTCAACCGCTCGCCCACAATCAGGAATGAATTATCCTGCTCGTAAGGTTGGGCGCTGTAAATTGACGCCGCCGCAGGCTCATAACTAAAGTGGCGCTCTTTTGGCTTCAGAGTTTTGCCAATTTCTGCTAATTGTTGAATATGCTCAGGGCGCGTGCCGCAACAGCCGCCAATGATCTGCACACCCCAATCTTCTACAAAGTGCATCAGCGCCATCCGCAATTCCATCGGCGTCAGCTTATAGTGAGCATGACCGCCAATGTTTTCGGGTAAGCCAGCGTTAGGAACGCAGGAAACCACAAACGGGGAGTGCTGGCAAAGATACTTGATATGCTCAGCCATCCGATCTGGCCCCGTGGCACAGTTCAGTCCGAGAATATCAATCGGGTAACGTTCCAAAATCGTCACTACGGCGCTAATCTCAGAACCAACTAGCATCGTACCCATGACTTCCATCGTCACCGACACCATCAACGGGCGTCGTACCCCCTTACGCTGAAAGACTTCCTCAACCGCATTCAGTGCTGCCTTGATTTGCAGCACATCCTGACAAGTCTCGACAAGAAATAAATCGACGCCGCCGTCGTAAAGCGCCTCAGCTTGCTCTTCAAAGGAAGCTTGCAGTGTGTCAAAGTCAATATGTCCCAGCGTTGGCAGCTTGGTCGTTGGCCCTATCGAACCCGCTACAAACCGGGGTTTCTCTGGGGTCGAAAATTCCGCCGCCACGCGCTTCGCCAGTTCTGCCGCCTTCTTATTCAAATAGTAGGCTTGATCCGCCAGGTCGTACTCTGCAAGCACAATCGAGGCACCGCCAAAAGTATCTGTTTCAATCACATCGGCACCGACTGCCAAAAAGTCCCGATGCACCTTCTCTACCGCTTCTGGTTTGGTGTGTACCAGATACTCGTTACAACCTTCGTATTCTGGCCCTCCGAAGTCGGCGGCGGTAAGGTTTTGTGTTTGGAGGTTAGTTCCCATTGCGCCATCGAAGACGATGACAGGACGTTCAGGACTGTGGAGGCGAGTCAAGAAGGGGCTGGTCATAGATGGCGGCGTCTTTAGGAATAGGTAGTTGCGTTAGGCTTTGAACGATCAGCTTAATCTATTTTGCAGACTTTCTCGTTTTCGGAAGTAACTAAAACTATGAAAGTGCAAGACTGTAACGACGTCTTTTGTTCCATAGCAGTCATTTCCTCAAGAAGTCAGAATCTATTTTAACCGAGATTAGTAGTTTAATTGAGCAAAGCTAAGCCATCAGTCTGAAACCTGCTTTGCATTTATTTAAGGCAAGACTTAGACAAAATTTGCAAAATCCCGGCTCCGAGGAAGGGGAGAGATCGCGTCTTCCAGTCAGGTTGAAGAAAGCCTGAGTAGACTTTTATAAAGAATTGATGAAGAAAGCGATCGCTCCTGATTAAACTGCTTTTTTTATTAGTAAAAACAAGAGTTTTCGTGAAAATTAAATTATGCTAACTTTGCATCTAGAAGGGGGTTTCCTGTCGTTATTTACCCTAACGGGACTTAAACAGATTTCAAGCCCAAATAAAACCCAAAGCAGCTTTATAGGCTGAGAATACATCTCGATTAGCGTTCACCCACTCCATAAAACGGAAAGACATCGCTGTCCG
>NZ_JAMPKE010000030.1:0-72756 GCF_039961955.1 Trichocoleus sp. DQ-A1 | reverse complement strand
GGATGCGACCATTTTTGACGGTTTGAGTAGATGCACAAATGGGACAGACGGGCATAAGAGGAAAATATCACAAAGAAACTCTTCTTCTCCATCATTACATCTTGGGCACTACCCTTTTTATTTCCCCGATGTTGTGCAAACTATTTAATTTATAAAGGTTGTCCTGCTTCCTGAATTTAGATTTTATCAATCTGTAATAACATTTATTTAAGTGAAATTATGCACCCTCTCCCTGGATAAAAGTCTATTTTTATACTTTTTCAAAGCCAAATCTACCAGCAATATCTATGGGATTATCCATAAATATTAGACAATTAATTCATTATAATTTCACTTGCAAGGGAAAGTAAAATAATTGAATTCAAAATTTTATATTTAATGCTTATCAAAAATAAATATAAGAAGTTCTTACCTTCCTATAGTAACTAACCTTATTAATCGAACCTAGGTAACAGTCAAGCCGCCTAGAATGAAAAAATCAGCGAAGACAGGAAAAGAATGTAGAGGAAGATTTTTTCCAAGTTTGGTATATAAAGATACCGTTATTAAAATCCTTGCTATAACGGGTTAAAACTAGCCCCTGAAGCTTAACAATCCCCGCTCAACGGTAACTTAATCGTAAAGGTTGTACCCACTCCGACTTCACTTTCTACGGTGATTTTGCCTTTGTGTAAGTCTACAAAGTTTTTAATAATCGCTAATCCTAAGCCAGTTCCAGGAATATTGCCAACATTAGAAGCTCTATGGAAGGTTTCAAACAATCGTTGCCGATCTTGTGGAGGAATGCCAATTCCTCGATCTTTAATTTGGAAGATGGCTTCCCCATTGTGGCAGCTAAGTTCGCATTTTATAATACCCCCCCCTGGGGTATATTTGATAGCATTTGAGAGTAAATTGCTGAGGATGTGGCGCAGCAGTTTTTCATCAATGCAAGCTGCGAGACATTCTCCCTGACTTGAGAAAATTAGGGAATGGCGAGCGCCTGCTGTTAGTTCCATTTCTGCTACAAGGTCTTGGCAGAATGTTTCTAGCTCTATCGCGGCAGGGTTAAACTCTGTCTTGCCAGCTTCATTTTTGCCAATAAGCAACACTTCATCTAACATCCCGTCCATCCGTTGAACAGCAGTTTTAATTCGATGCAGATGAATCCTTTTCTTCTCTTCTGTCCATTTAAAGCCGTAATTTTCAAGCAATCCAGCCGAAAACAAAATAGTCGATAACGGGGTACGAAATTCGTGAGAAGTCATAGAAACAAAACGGGATTTTAGTTCGTGCAGTTCCTTTTCTTTTTCCAAAGCATTGCGAATTTCTTCTTCTGCTCGCTTGCGCTGCATGAATAATCCCAATTCAGTTGAAGCGGAAATCAGTTCGATGAGTCGTTCGTCTTGTTCGCAAGATTCAAACATATAAAACACAAGGACAGCCAAAACAGTATCATCAGCAATAATTGGAATTCCTAAAGCGGCTTTTAATCCAATTTTCATTGCCAAATTTACCCTGAAATAAACTTGATGCGACTCACCGGAAACATCTCGTTGCCACTCTGGTTGTTTTGAGACCCAGACACGACCGGGTAACCCAATCCCTGGTGCAAAGGTCAAGTTCTCGCCTCCTTGCCGGAATTCCTCTAGACAAGTGGCACGGCTATACCAACCTCGACTGCATTCGAGAACGCTGTTGTCGGATTGTGGAATCCAGGCTTCCCCAAAATCCCAGCCAGTGGCTTCACACACTTTCTGGAGTGCTACGAATAGCGCTGAGTGAAAGTCTGGAGACTCAAAAATAGCTTGGGTCATGGTTTGCAGAAAATAAACCTCCTCCTCCGTTCGCTTGCGATCGCTAATATCCTCTGCAATTCCGGCAATTCGATAGACTTGCCCTGTCTCGTCCCGAACTGGAAAGGAGCGATCGCGTATCCACCGAATCGTCCCATCCGGGCGGATAATCCGATATTCGTAGTCGTCCACTTCTTGTTGGCGTTTTTCAAGCCCATCTATCACCGACTGCCGATCTTCTGGATAAATAGAATCCAGCCAAGATTCAGGCTGCTGATAAAGGCTTTCGCAAGTTTGCCCCCATACCTGCTCATAAGGGGGACTGATATAGAGCATTTGTTTCTCATCGGGAGTCGTCATCCAGAAAACTTGCGGAATATTTTTCGCTAATTGGCGGAAACGCTCTTCTGATTCCCGTAGCGCTGCTTCTATCTGCTTGCGTTCGGTAATGTCTTGAATGGTGGCAGTGCTAAATTGAGGGGCACCGCTGGGACTGCGAATCAAAGAAACGGTCAAGTAGCCCCAAGCCACATGACCATCCTTGCAGATATAGCGCTTTTCCAAATGGTAAGAATCCTGCTTTCCAGCCATTAACTCTTGGTAAAGTTCCCGGTCTTGCATGGCATCATCTGGATGCGCCAACTCACTGAAAAGCATCCCTTGTAGTTCTTGTTCGCTATAACCTAAAATTTCCCGAAACTTGGGATTACTTGCCAAAAGCCGCCCCTCTAAAGTGGTCAGGACGACACCCATCGCTTCTCTTTCAAAAATTGTTCGGAATCGCTCTTCACTTTCCCTCAGAGCTTCTTCAGATTGTTTGCGTTCGGTAATGTCCCGATCTATACCGCGATAGCCACAAAATTTCCCAGAGCTATCAAAAACTGGGACGCCACTGGTTTCTAGAACAACTCGATGACCGTTTTTATGGATGTTGATATTTTCTAGGCAAGAGAATGGTATTGCTTGGGCAGCAATTGGCCCAAAAGTGTTCGCAATCCGGAAGGCTTCTTCCGGCGGCATTAAGTCAAAGGGCGTTTTTCCCAAAACTTCTTCAGGTTCGTAACCTAAGATGTCGCGCACTTTGGGACTTGTGTAAATGTAAACAGCATTCTCATCTACCTCCCATACCCAATCGCTGGTAGTTTCCAGCAAATTGCGGAACCGTTCCTCGCTTTTTTGCAATGCCTCCTCTGCCAGTTTGCGTAGCGTGACGTGCCGGAGGCTTTCGCTGATATCCCGAATAATACTTAATAAAACTCTTTGATTGTCAATTACCCAGCTTTGGGAACTGACTTCCACTGGAAAAGTGCTGCCATCTTTGCGGCGGTGAGTGGTAGTAAATAAGATGCCTCGCTGTTCTGCTTGCTCCAGTTGTTGAGCGAGCGCTGTATGAGTTGGAGGATCTCGCAAGTCCTGAATGTTTAAGGCAACAATCTCTTCGCGTTCGTAACCGTATGCCTGAATTGCCGCCTGATTCGCTTCGATAATTTGCCCTTGATTCCCAATAAACAAAACAATGTCACGGGCATGTTCCGATAGCAATTGAT
Source organism: Trichocoleus sp. DQ-A1 (assembly GCF_039961955.1). Taxonomy (NCBI): domain Bacteria; kingdom Bacillati; phylum Cyanobacteriota; class Cyanophyceae; order Leptolyngbyales; family Trichocoleusaceae; genus Trichocoleus; species Trichocoleus sp. DQ-A1. Next base: position 69,434 of record NZ_JAMPKE010000030.1, on the reverse strand, counting down.
AATGCTTTAAGGTTTCTTGAGCGAGCTTGCGTTCGGCAATCTCTGCTTGGAGTGCCTGGACAACATCTTCTAGCTCAACGGTACGCTCTTGGACTCGGATTTCTAACGCTTCATTTGCTTGCCGTAAGGCTGTTTCTGCCTGCTTGCATAACATCGTCTGCCGTTGCCTTTCGCTGATGTCTGCGGTACTGCCGTAGTAATAGAGAACGCCATCCTCTATGGCAGGTCTAGCTGTAATTTCAAACCAGCGATCGCCTCTATGAAGAGTGTGAAAAAGATAAACAACCTGATAGGGTTCGCCTTTGGTAATTGCTTCCCAAGCTATCCGAATTGCTTCTTGGGATTCATGCCCTAAATCGACTCGATCGTCCCAAACTTGATAATTCTCAAAAAATGCCTGTGTAGAAATGCCACTGAGTTCGGTTAGAATATCGCTGGCATAGATAAACTGGGTGGTCGCAGGGCAGAACTTCCAGACAAAACTGGGCAGCATATTAAAAATTTGATTAATCTCGCCAGCACTTCGCTGAAGTAACGCTTCAGCGGCTTTGCAGTCTGTGATATCTTGCAATGCCCCCAAAATCCGAATAACTCTTTGTTTTTGCTCATCCCATTGCGATCGCGCATAATTTCGTACCCATCGAACTTCACCGCTACGGGTCACGATCCGGTGTTCGCTAATCTCAGAGTGACCAGAAACTAGGTTGAGAAAATTTTGCTGAACTTTTAACCAGTCGTCGGGATGAATAAGCCGCCGCCAGCCATCAAGAGTGATAATTTCCGCGGACGTGTAACCGCTCACTCGCAAAAAGGTCTCTGACACCCATTCGGTTGTCATTTGACCGTCAGGGGCAACTGTTACGCAATAGGTATCAGAGGTCAGTTCTGAGATAACGCGATATTGTTCCTTACTGTCGAACAGTGCTTGCTCTGTCCGCCTACGGCTGGTAATGTCTTCAACGGTGCCTTCGTAGTAAAGTAGTTTGCCACTGCGATCGCGCACAGCACGGGCATTAGAAGAAATCCAAATGCAACTGCCGTCGGGGCGATTAACCTGAGATTCAAATCCCGTTACGGCATCAGTTTTTTGGAGTAATTGATACAACTCCAAATTGCTTGCGTGCCAATGAAGATTGCCAATAAGTTCATTTGGTGAGTTGTAGCCATAAATGCGTGCCAGCGCTGGATTCGCATTCATATAGCGTCCATCATCCGTAACTTGATAAATTCCCTCAACGGTGTTCTCAAAGATACGGCGATAATTATGCTCGGATTGTTGCAATTGTAAGCCAGCGCGAATTAGAACATACAACAACCCGCTAATAGATAGAATAAATCCCCACTCTTTCAGCGTCTCTAACTGGATTAAAAACGCTAAATTATTGCTCAGTAAATTAAGTATTTCATTCCCAGAAACAATATAAATAATGCTAATTAATATATAAATAGATACAATTCTGCGAACTAGATTTTCTGTAGAGGTAAGCTGATTTTTCATGACTACCAAATATAGTTATGGAATATTCAAAGCCCACCTTCTCAAAGTCAAACTTTAAACCAACCTTAACCAATGGATTAGCAAAATTCTTTTTTAAGCTATTTTACATAAATCAATGTGTCGGTAATCCAGATCACTAAACATCTTAACAAGTATATATCTTTAGATAGGTGTAAAACTTAAACCAATAAGCTAAGGATACTGTTCATCGTCGGAGTGATAACAGCATCAGGCAAGGGCACAAATACCCTGTCCCTACATCCTGGTTGCCTTAAAATCTGTTCACGCAACTATCTTTACGCAACTACCGTTACGATTATTCCCAAAGCCGACGCCTAGGTTGTCCATTCAGACGCTGGTGAGAATCACGCAAAAGCGCTGGAATGTCTAAATGTTGAGGGCATCGGGGCAGACAGTCACCACAGTCAGTGCAGCGATCGCCTTTCATCCCCGGAAACCAGTGACCGGCATTTTCAAACATTCGGTAGCGGTATTGACCATACGCTGTCATGTCATAGGCAACCGCTAAATTACGCAGGCGCAATATTTCTGGAATATTGATGTTTTCTGGGCAGGGCAAACAAGCGTAGCATTGACTACATAAATCTGGAGAAATTACTCCTAAATGAGCTTGTAAGCGGTCGAAAATTGCAATTTCCTCTGGTTTCAGCGGTTCATCGCGCTCAGCAACCGCCAAACATTCCGTCAATTCGCTGGGGTTCGCTGGGCCAACACTAAGCGTGGTAACGCGGCGATCGCTCAACAGAAACCGATAATTTAGTTCTAGGGGTGAAAAGGGATGGCACAGATGTTGAAGCGTTTCCGGTGGCGTGTAGAGTAGCCCCCCCTTATCCGCTGGTGAAATAATAAAAATTCCCATATCCTTTTGGTTGGCTAACTCAACCGCCGGGGCATGGCGCTGGAAAAAGTAATAATAATGCAGGTTGACGAATTCAAATAAATTGGTGTTAATCGCCGCTAGAATCACATCCAGCGGTCCGTGGGTAGAGAAGCCAACGTGTCGAACTCTACCATCTGCCACGGCTTCCTGCACCGCCTGCATACAGCCTCCATCCACTTGCACCCAGTTTAAATGTTCCCAGGTGTTAAGGCCATGAAGCGCCAGACAATCCACAAAATCAGTCTGTAAGTTCAAGAGCGACTCATCAATCCACCGACGCATCGTATCGGCGTCACTGCTTGGGGGAAGTTTGGTAGTGATATAAAGCTGTTCTCGCGACTGGGGCAATCCTGCGGCTAAAGCGGCACCGAGATATTCTTCGCTTTTGCCGTAACCCCTCGCGGTTTCTAAGTGATTAATTCCACAAGCAACGGCTTGATGCACCGTCTGGTAGGCATCTTCAAAGGAAGCCAGACAGCGCATCGTCCCGCAAGAAAACACTGAAAGCGGTAAATTTGTTTTTCCAAACCGCCGATAACGCATAAAAAGTAAAAAGAAAGAGCAAGAGAAAGCCGCGATCGCTAAGTAAAAAGTTCATTTTCTGGCTTTTGGCTTTTGCCTTTTTACTTTTATCTTTGGTGTGCTATGATTCCGTGCTGGAGCCTCCTCGCTGGATCAAATCTTCCGGTCGAAGCTTCGATACAAAATCACGGAAGGCTCGGCGTTCTGCCTCATCGGCATCGCGGTCAACGGGGATAGAAGCATCAGCAATGACTTCTTCCATTACCCAAATGGGGCTGCCAGTGCGGATGGCGATCGCGATCGCATCACTAGGCCGAGCATCAATCTCCTTTTTTACCTCACCCTGCCGGACACTCAAGATCGCATAAAAGGTATTGTCCTGAAGCGAGTGAATAATGATCCGCTCTAAGGTCATATTCCAAACGTCCAGGATATTAACCAGGAGGTCATGAGTCAGGGGACGGGGAGGGGTTTGTTTTTCCAAAGCGCTGATAATTGCCTTTGCCTGATCTTGCCCAATATAAATTGGCAAGGCTCGTCGCTCCGAGGCATCTTTGAGCAACACAATCGGGCTGCGCGTCACGGCATCTAATGCAATTCCAGCGACTTTCATTTCAATCATCAGCTTGGCCTCTAGAACACGGTAGGCGTCGGGGGGGATAAAGCAAAGCTATAAACTGGTACTGGAGGTAGTGGGGTTTAACAAACACGCTTGCGGTTCTAATCACCTTACCAAGCGAAGGTACAACCAGCTATGAAGACTTGGTTAAGTTGGGATCAACAAAGCTGTATCTCCCAGTATGCCTCAGTCTTAGAACGATTCGCTGGAGATTTTACTAAAAAATATAGACCGATTGCCTTCATCCCTTCGCTGGTTGTTCGCTATCAGTTATCAGTAGGTCGAAATCCGATTAATTACATCTAATAGCAAGTTGTTTTTCGGTTTTTTCACTGAATCATGAGCGACGATCGTTTGCCAATGACCGTTATTTACCTAATTTCACTTAAAAACAGTGTTTACCGGATTAATTCAAGCTCTAGGAACTATTAATTCTCTGGGAGAAGACCGTTTTGGGCTTTCCTGCGTGGGAGATACTTGTCAGCTGATACTGTCAGATTTAGCGATTGGCGATAGTGTGGCGGTGGATGGCGTTTGTCTGACGGTAGAGGAAATTTCGCCTCAAGGCTTTGTGGCAACCGCTTCTCCGGAAACTCTCAGTCGCACCACCTTAGGACAGCGAGAACAAGCCGCCGCCTACGTGAATTTAGAAACCTCTCTCCGGGTTGGCAGCAAGCTAGGAGGACATTTTGTAACAGGTCACATAGACGGAATCGGCTGTCTGCAAGAGTCGGTACAAACTGCTACTTCCTGGGAAATGCGCTTTGAGGTACCGGCAGCAGAGGATGTCGGGCAGCGCCAGATTGCTCGGTACATCATTCCCAAAGGCAGTATTGCGGTCAATGGTGTGAGTCTGACGGTGGCAGATTGCGACCCTGATGGAAGTTGGTTTACAGTGGCGGTGATTCCTCATACTTATGCCGAGACAAACCTACCTTATTTACAGACTGGCAGTTTGGTGAATTTGGAAGGAGATATTCTGGGCAAGTACGTGGAAAAATTTCTGCGTTATCCAGCACGAACATCTGAGCAGAATGCACCCGCTACGATCGGGATGGATGGAATTACACCCGCTTTCTTAGTAGAACACGGGTATTCTTAGAAATCAAAATTCAAAAAGATGAATTTTTAATTCTTAGCTACCTGGTTGCGGGGTTAACGCAGCTGATGACGTTGCTGGAGCTGCGGGAGCAGAATGGGCGGTTTGCAAAGCTTTGATCATTTGCGCCAGACCATATTCCAAGTAGGCATCTGAGTCCACCGCCATCCAGCCTTCTTGCGTTAGCTGGCGGATTTCAAAGTGAAGGTGGGGACCTGTGGAATTGCCGGTACTACCAACCCGCCCAATCACGGTTCCTTGTTCGATCTGTTGACCGGGTTGAACCAAAATTTCCGACAGGTGAGCATAGAGAGTTTCTTGGGTTTCGTTGTGTTTGAGGACAACAGCTTGACCATAGCCGCCCATCCAGTCAGCGATCGCAACCTTCCCCGCAAAAGCTGCCAGGACGGGTGTACCCAGAGGTGCCCCCAAGTCAGTACCCGCATGGAACCGGCGAGTGCCGGAAATCGGATGCGTCCGCCACCCGAAAAGCGAGGTAATTGGCGCAGGAATCGCCAGTGGGAATATTAAGCTGGTATTGCCGTTAGCCAAGCCCCGGAAAATGGTCGGAATCGGGGCTTTGTATTCGGGCACATTGAATGGAATAGAGCTTTGGCTGCTGCCAACGTTATTAGCAGCGATCGCAGTCGCTCGAGTAACGGCAGAGGAACCCAACGACCTAGAGCGACGGCGGTTAATTGAGCGAATGCCTTGAGGGCGATCGCTTCTTGAGCCAATTGCCACAGGATTAGCAGAAGCAACTAAGATTTGCTGACGGATTTCTCGTTCTGGCTGGTTTACCCCCAGACGGGCACGGCTGACTCTATGATTCGCGTACCCAGAAGTCCGTAACACTTCCGGTACGTCTGTGTCACTTGCGTACTCTCTACGGGTTCTGGTCGGGTAGGTTAATCTAGCAGTTTCCCTCAGGCGGTTAGTATTCCTAGAAGGTATCCGTGCAACACCGCAGCTTCCACCAGATAAACCCTGCCCGCTCTGCAAGACTCTTTGACATCCTGTTGACCGTTCCGACAGCACAACGGCAGGTGGTTCATCGTAAGAACGAATCGGCTCCTTGCCTCGACTCGTTGCACCAAGACTATAGTCAGTCGGATCGATATAACTATTGTTGTAATCGCTGGAACTTATCCCGCTCTTTTGGGCTTTGCTCGGTCTAAGCTTAGGAGGCTTTACATAAGAAATCGTGTTTGGCTCCACCAACCTGGGAGGAGAAAGTTTTGCTTTTCTTGGAACGGCGACCGAAGTCTCTGGTGCTGATACTGGAAGCGAGCGACGACGGACAACCGCAGGTTCTGGAGCAGAACGGCGACGGCGGACAGATGTTGTCTCTAACGCACGCTGACGAGCCAATCGGCGACGCCGGACACTCGATGAAGCGTTCTCTGCTGCTGGAGCCGAGCGACGGCGTACAAAATTTGGCTCTGGTTCTGGTGCTGAAGCTGAACGGCGACGAACAACTGTCGGCTCAGCTCGTCGCGGGGAGTTCGTCTCCATTTTTACAGTAGGCGGTGCCTCTTGAGTAGTAGGCGTGCCGATTGTATCTATGCTTGGATCGCTTTGTGCCCAAACTAAGCCGCTGCTGAGGACACCGATACCGCCAATCCAACTGAGTCCCTGCACCAAAGGACGGCGGCAAAACAGGCCAAACGGAGTATAACTAGGGTGGTTTCGCTGGCTCATTTCCGAATCACTCCTCATCTCACTCACTCTATAGGGTCATACTGGTTAGTGTTTTTGGTGTAAAGACATGGTTATTGTCGTTTACCCCATCTATTTTCACTCCCAGAGCTTGTGGAAAATTACCCATCATAGCCAAGACTGATTGTACCGGGCTTGAGGCAGATTTCCTCGGCAGCTGCTGAAGAGTTCAAGCGGACTTGAAGTTCGCCGGTGGATGCGACACCCACAATGACTCCAGAGCGTCCCTCTACGATGACAGAACGCCCCCTGCAACTGAGAAGCTCTACGTAAGCGGGAAGTAGGGCGTCTATTCCTTCTGGGGAAACGTGTCGATATCCGGATAAAATGCCCTGCAAAGTTATTGCCGCTAATCTTTCTAAGGTATTAGCGAACCATGCATGTAAGGCATTCGCTTCGATTGGCTGCTGCTCCAAAAACGATTCTAGATTGATGCCAGTTTCCGGGACTGGATTTGCCCAGTTAATTCCTACACCCACGACGGCTTTGGTAATCCGTCCTTTTTGCACTCTAGTTTCGGTGAGAATACCCCCTAATTTGCGTTTGCACAAGATTAGGTCATTCGGCCATTTAATCAACGCTGGGATGCCGTGACTCCGCAATGTGGTAGCAATTCCCCAAGCGCTGCATAGAGTCAAATGGGCGCTATTGGTTGCAACTAAATCGGGAGCTAGAGCAACAGACAGGTAAAGTCCGCCTGTACTGGATTGCCACTGGCGTCCCCACTGACCCCGCCCAGCAGTTTGCTGAAGGGCAATGACAACGGTTCCCGGTGTTGCTCCTCGATCGAGCAGTTCCCAAAGAGTTTGGTTTGTGGAAGGTAAAGTCTCAAAGATATGGAAAGAAAGCGGTAGAGAAACATCCCCTAAAAAGGCTTCCAGACAATGCCGATCGAATGCCACGGTTGCTAACAAATTGATTCGTAGCATAAGTTAGCATAATGTCACCGATATTTCAGGAGTTCCGAATGGCGATGCTTTCCCGCACCAATTTGAACCTGGGAGCAGGAGAATCACAAACTTCTATAAATACCTGGCACTGGCGGACTTGGGAAGGATTGCCCTATCTAACTTGTAGCTTGCTAGAACGCTGGTCTCACGGATTTTTTACTCAACAATTTTCACCCCGTTCTCCGGCAGAATTAGTCAACGTTTTACAGCCGGATGCTAGGGTTTATCGCGTGAAACAGGTGCATGGCAATACAGTAATGACGCCCTCAGAGATCGAAGCAGCAACCAGTGAGGGTCAAGAGGGGGACTCACTACCCCCCGCTGATGGGATTGTCAGCGAGCAGGTTCAACAGGCAGTGTGGGTGTGCAGTGCCGATTGCACGCCGGTTTTAATTGCCGACCCCCAGACGGGGCAGGTGGCAGCGATTCATGCGGGTTGGCGCGGGACGGCTACCCGAATTGTCCCCCAAGCGATCGCCCGTTTCCTAGCTTCCGGCAGTCAACTCCAAAATCTGCTGATGGCGATGGGTCCCGCGATCGCAGGTGATGTCTATCAGGTGTCCGTGAATGTGGCATCTGAAGTAGGAGCCAGCATCCTACGAGATAAAGATCCGCAGCAAGATACAGAATCCATTCTTGATGCCTTGCAGCAGTTGCCACATTCACCGTTATTAGAGGACTCGCAACCAGGACGGGTGCGACTGGATGTGCGGCGAGTCAACCAGCTGCAACTGGAACAACTAGGAATTTCTCGCGAACAGATAGCGATCGCGCCTCACTGCACCTACCAGGAACCAGACCGTTTCTTCTCTTACCGGCGGGACAAGCTCAAAAAAGTCCAGTGGTCGGGAATTGTAAGTAAATAAGCTGTTTTATTGTTTAGAAACGGGGCGCACGTTCAACGTGCGCCCCGTTTGTTGTTTGTGGATATACGTGCCAAAAAAATCGCCTCCAGTCCATGACTTGGAGGCGATCGCTATACGATTTGTCTAACTCAAACTAGAACACCTTGTTGTTGGTCTATTTTCCTGCTTTCAGGAGCATGAGCTAAACCTTTGTCTTCAAACAGATAGCGATCGCTATCTGTTTGAGCTGTGACTATGGTTGAGTAGCAGGGGCTGTTGTATCGCTGGATGGGGCAGCATTTAAGCCTTCTGTACCACCTGCGGTTGGAGTAGTAGTCGATGTGCTGGCGTCATCATCATCATCGCCATCATCATCGCCCTCGTCATCGGCTTCAGGAGTCGATGTGTTCGCATCATCGTCATCGCCATCGTCATCACCATCATCATCGCCATCGTCATCACCATTGTTATTGGTGTTGGTGTTGGTGTTGGTGTTGGTGTTGTCGTTAGTGTTGGTGTTGGTGTTGGTGTTGGTGTTGGTGTTGGTGTTGTCGTTAGTGTTGGTGTTGTCGTTAGTGTTGGTGTTGGTGTTGGTGTTGTCGTTGGTTTCAGCGCCAGCGTCACCTTCCACGTTAGTAACCTGCTCGGTTGAAACCTGACGCAGACCGACCAACCCAAAACCTAGACGGCTTTCTGGTCCCACTGACTGATAGGCTGCGACTGCCCGACCTTTCTTCTGTTTGTAGGTACCGAGAGCCAGACCTCGGCTATTTTGGCGCACAACCAGCAATCTTTGCTTGCCACGACCTTTCTCTACAAAGACGCCAACAGGGCCACCAGACGTGGAAGCAACGTTGTAGACCTTATTAGAACTCTGGACGAAGGAATTAGACAGAGAAATCAGATTGAAAGTTGTGCTGTTGTAAATGGTGATAAGCGATCCGCCGTTCCCCTCGGCGCTAGTGCTGGTGCCACCACTTGTGCTGCCGCCTGTGCTACCAGTGCTGGTGCCGCCACCTGTGCTACCACCTGTGCTACCACCTGTGCTACCACCACCGAAGCTGCCACCTGTGCTACCGCCGAAGCTACCACCGCCGCTGGTGCCGCCGCTGGTACCTGTGCCTGTGCTACCACCACCGAAGCTGCCGCTAGAGTTGTTGATAACGGTGTTAAAGTTACCACCATTTTGGAAGATCAGGTTGTAGCTCAAGCTTGTTTTAGAACCAAAGCCTGTGTTTTGGCCTGTAGCTGCACCTGCACCAGTCGAGTAGGAGCTGCTGCTGCTCTGGTAAGAGCTATTGTTCGTAGAAACATCATATCCACTCGTTCCACCCAATTGGCTGGCAACTGCACCAACAGTGAACTGGGTACGGCCTTGACTTTCACCTTTTAGTTTGAAGGCACTCCCTCCTTCTTGCCCAAATTCAAACTGTGTTTTGCTGTTATCGCTTAGATAGCCAACCGTGCTGTTGCCATTAATTGTGGTGATGCCATTCCCTTCGCCTGTAACTTTGAACTTGATTGCAGAATTACTAAAACTGCTGGGATTTGTCAGCTCAAGCTTAGTAGTACCACCGAGTTTAATATCTGTGCCAACTCCGGTGCCCTCAATCTTGAATTTTTCGCCTTCAACTTTGAATTTGGTTTGAGCATTATTGCTGCTGAAGGCTACCTTGTTAGTGCTGCTAAAGGTTTGTGCGTCGGCAGTGCCGGTGCCACTAGCGGTTGTAATTTGACTACTTGTTTGTGAGTCGTCGCTATCGGTTGTAGTTGCGGTGTCAGTATCGCAACCGCAGGGAGTTTGAGTACCAGATTGCGTGCCGGTTGCGGTCGTAGTTCCGCTGGTTGTGCCGGTGCCACCTGTTGTGGTGCCACCTGTTGTGGTGCCACCTGTTGTGGTGCCACCTGTTGTGGTGCCACCTGTTGTGGTGCCGCCTGTTGTGGTGCCGCCTGTTGTGGTGCCGCCTGTTGTGGTGCCGCCTGTTGTGGTGCCACCTGTTGTACTAGGTTGATCGGAAAAAGTGCTGCTTAAGGTGCCGAATCCTTGCCCTTCCAGCTCAAATTTTGTCTTTTGCCCCAAGCTAGTAGATGGAGGAAGAGGAACAGAGCTGCCGCCATTGAACTTCAGGGATGTCGGCAAACCAATATTGCCCGCAGTGAGTTTGCCCTCAAAATTACCAACTTCTAAAACCCCAGATTTGGCAGTGTAGTTAGCCTGAGACTGAGTAGATAGTTTGACGTTTGAAACCGGCAGGAAAACCAGCGGAGCCGAACCTGTCTCCTTAGGAGCAATCAGCGAACCGCCCAAAAAGGCGCTGCTGGCAAAAGAATTCAGAGTAAAGTCTAGTTTCGTGGGGATGTTCGAGAAGGGAACAGCTGCGCCACCAGAAGTGAAGGCTAGACCGGATAGGGTACCGACTAAGCTACCTTTGTCATCTTTTCCAGGACGACCAACGTTGCCAGCACCGACGTCTTTGAAGTCTGCTGCCTGGGGTACGAAGCGAGCAGAGCTGGTGTTACCGGAAGTTGTTTGCAGTTGCAGCGTGGTGACGGCAGCGTCAAACAAAACCGGGCTACTTGTACCACCAGTAGTCCCAGTAGTAGTCTGTGACTGTAAAGGCGAAAAGAAGGCAGCTTGCCCTCCTAACAGACCGCCTGTGATTGAAATCGACTGAGATTGAGTGCTTGTAGCGGAAGTAGAAGTCGTAGTAGGAGCAGCAGTCGTAGTCGTCTGAGCGTGAGCTGTGGGAGCCAGAGCGATCGCCAAGCCTCCAGCGATACCGAAACAAACAGCATACTTAGTTGATTTCGCAATCATGTTAGGACTCCATCAGTGAGTATAAGAGGACAGGGTGAATAGCAGAATCTAGCTCAATTCGATAGTCAACAGGGGATCATAAGTTTCTTCAGCATTCATCCTGAGCAAGCTCAGAACTACAAGTATTAGAAGAGAGTAATAACAGCATCCTGATTGAATAAGCATTAGGGCAAGTGTGACTAGCATTAAGTAGAACTAGGTCATATTTGCTTAGCTTTGCTTGTGCCCGTGTTTAGATAAATGACTGTCTGGTTTCTCAACGAGTTCCCAGATTTTTGCAAAGTTTCTGTAAAGTTATTTACCAATTTTATATACGTAAATACACTTAAAAAATTGTTCTATTTTCGGCTGTTGCGAGGTTTGCGTTGAAATTACTTACGAAGTTATTTGTAATGTTTTTATAAAATTATCAGGGAGATCCTTGAATGAATCTCCCTGACAAAGCGATCGCTACTTTTCAGCCCACTTTTAGAAAGTAAAAGTGGTTCGGATGGCACCGATTGTGATTGTGTCGTTGTCCTGGTTGTGAAGCGGATTAAATAATACGATCACCCCTGGCGTAACCGTGATATTCTCAGAAACCCGGAAGCGGTAGAAAGCTTCTACGTGAGTTGTACTTCCTGGCTGACCGCCTTCATCCCCAAAGCCACCCTCACTAATAAAATCAGGGTAGTTTCTTCCAATTGGCAGGTCACTACTGGTAATTTTAGGCGGCTGACCGACATAAATACCGCCGAGGTTGCCTTCACCAAGCAGATCGGGGAAATTCAGGTAAGCCATCCAGTTGAATGTTTCTACATTTCCGGATATTCCTTGCGCGTCAGAAGTCGTGTAGCCGCCCCAACCGCCAATTGTAATGTTGGGCGTTGCTCGGAATTCTAAACTGGCACCAAAAGCATTCGTATTAATTGGCCCTCTGCCTGCCGGAGTCGGGAGGAGAACCAAATCGTCGCCAACGCCAGTCCCCAATCTTCCAAACGGAGAGTAGGAGTTGATGTATTGCAGACCAATATCAAGCGTATCTAGGGGCGATACGACTAACTGCAAGCCAGCTGCGGTTTCTCCATCTTGTCCACCGCCGATACCCCCACGAAAAGCATCTGCGGGTCTGCTGGCAGAGTAGACGCCTTGTAAACTGATCCGTGGATTGACTTGCCAGTCAAAGCCTAAGCCTCCACGTCCCCCGGTATTAATAATTGGGTTGCGTTGAGCAAAGCGGGAAAGTGGCCCTTGACCGGCACTTTCTACGCGGTTTGCTCCCCGGAAAACGTTCACTGGGTTGACCCCTTCCGGACCGATGATGAAGGCAAAATTATTACCGATTAACTGACGATAAGTGAGGTCGCTCAGTACAATGTCGTTCCCGGTGTCTCCTTCATATCCCAAGAAGACCATGTCGTTATTGAGCAAACGAGGTCCCGAATTTCCAGAACCCGCTTGCAATCCAGTCAGCAGCAGGCTGCGAGGACTGAACTGGGTGAACAAACTCAACTGGACGTTGCTAATGACGTTGGGATTTGTATTCTGGTCTTCTAATCGGTTCCCAGTTGATTTTCGGTTCAGGAACAACTCAAATTCATTCTCATTGCGTCCCTGAACGCCGACGACTGCCTGTCCAAATAGCTTCGTCGTGGTTGAGAACTGATGGCTTTCCAAGAAAGCGGTACGACCTTCCAGATTATCTACCCGCGTCCGTAGGGTCGCCAGTTCCGGCCCAAACTCATCAACGAGTCGTCGCAGGGTTTCTAAATCCGCTTCGGTAGCTGCATCAGCCGAACTAGCGGCAATTAATTTCTCAATTTGCTGAAGACAGGCATTTACCCCTGCGGCAAATTCATAGCGACTGAGTGCCCGGTTGCCGCGAAAAGTGCCATCAGGATAGCCTGCAATACAGCCGTAACGCTCTACAAGACTTCGCAATGCTTCGTAAGCCCAGTCGCTTGGTTCCACATCGCTCAACTGGGACACATTGGTGACTTGATCCAATGGGTTGGCTTCCATGTCCTCTGGGTTTCCCATTTCCAAAGGATCGCCCGCTGGAAGCACTTGTTCGCTAGCCTCTTCAGAGGGCAGCGCTTGAGCTTGCAGGGTGTTGGGATTGCTAACAGTTGCTGCGTCTACAAGAGTGCGAGCCTCTTTTGTTGTTGCAGATGTAGTGGAAGATGCATCCAAGCTGCGACGGCTAGCAGACAAGATAGGAGACTTTGTAGTCGAAAATTTTGGTAAGCTAGCTGCTGGTTGCAACTGGCTTGTTTCAGTTGGGGGGGTTAAATTTACCGCAGTGGCAGATTCTTGAGTTGCCGCTAAACTAGGCGAACTTGCTGCCGGTTCCGTTGGCGATGCTTTTAGTTCTGGCAGTACATTCGCCGATGCGAGTGTGCCCTCGGATGCAGCTACCGCCAGCGAATTTGCTGTCGATTTTGCCTCGGTTACATCCGTTCCTGTCGCTAAATCTGTAGATGTCGAGAATCCCTGGGTTGAAGACTGGACTGCCTCAGCAGCTGTGGTTGGTTCGATATCGGTGGCTGCAATCGCCGGGGAGAGGCTAACTGCTAGTAAGCCAAAGGCTGTAAACACTAGCGCTGAGGATGCTGTTTTCTCTATTCTCCACTGGGATTTCACGGGTCTAAAACTCCTCAAAACACACCATACTTGCTGGAATTCTACAACAATATTGTGTCAGTCGCTACTAACGCTTTGGATTCCTTTTCATTTGTTAGGGATTGAGGTTGGCAGGTGACGTTTACCCAAAAGGAAAGTTCCTGGCTGAGTTTCTTTTTTTTTATAATCGCTGACAAAAAATTGCTCCTAGGGATTAACGGAGAAGCAATTTTTATACACGGAGGTTTGATACTCCCCGCCTAATTACTCAAGGTCATCTCAGACAAGTGTGCCATCTCAGATGAACACAGCCGAAACAGGCGCGATCGCTTCTTCTGGGTCAAATTAGTTTATAAATCCTAACAATGAGTGTCCGAGCGATTTTCAACATCATTTCTGTTTCGTTCGTGCAATAGAGATTGTGCAAATAATTGTCAAGTTTTATCTACAAATTACCAAATTCAACTAACGCTGCCGCCGGTAGTGTAGAAAAACTTCTTGCTCAATCGACTCGACTGACAAGAGTTCCAGCCTAGGTGCAAAATCTGCCAAAAATCCAGAACCTTCTACTGGCGTCGGTGCTGTCGCTCCTCCTAAAATTAACGGACAAACCGTGAACCAGAATTCATCGATTAAATCAGCCGCCACTAAAGCACCTACGAGTTCCCCACCTCCTAGGACAGCGAGATGTTCCAAGCCTAGCTCCCAGAGCTGTTGAAAAGCAGCAATCCAGCTAATTCCATCGGTCGTTGCCTCCACTTCTAGAACCCGCTCAAATTCTGAGCATCCTTGCCAGCGCTTGGCACCTGCCTCTCCTGTAAGTAACCACCGAGGTATGGGTTGACGAAAAAAGCGCCATTGCGGATCTAGATTGGCTGATTGAGAGCAAACAATTTGGACTGGTTGGAGCGATCGCCCTTCCTGTTGTCGCCAGCGGAGCAAATCGGGATTCGTGACGCTCAGCGTCGTACCGTAAGCGCGGAGAGTCCCTGCGCCAAATAAAACTCCGTCCGCTTGGGCAATCTGTTTTTCCAGGTGCGCCAGATCCGCTGGAGACGAAAATCGGGCGCGATCGCGACGAATATCCGCAATCTTGCCATCGGCACTCATTGCCAAAACAACTGTCGTAGAAGGGCGTTTCCAGACAAATCCCGTCATCGCTGCTGGTCGCTCAAATATTTAATTAAAGTTTAAGAATTGCTTATATTACGGGAATTAGTGTAGAGATTCCACAAAGTCAACCTTTCCAGAGTATACGAGGATCTGGAACCGTTCTAGGATGGAATGGATCTGTCAAACAGTATCGCTCTACCAACACGATTAACCCAGAAAAAAGTAGGCTAATCAATACCCCCACTCTGATGGGGTGATTTTTGAGAATTCTTGCTATTGGGTTTTACACCTCAAATTAGAGAAGTCCTATGGCTAAGCCGGGTCAATCCTCCTTCCGTCGCATCCTGCTGTCACGCATTTTGCTTTTGAGCGTCCCGGTACTGCTGATGGGGGTGTATGTAACCTACAGAAAAGCACGATCTAGCATACTGGAAACCGCTCGCCAAAATCTTACCGAAAGTGCAGTGAGAAAAGGAGAGAGCATGAGCGAGTCAATTAAAGCGCTCTCTGCCAACTTAGTGACTGCAAGTGAAGCAGTCGTACTGCAATCGCGATCGCCCGAAGCGCATCAAAAATTTTTAAACCAACTCGCCCAACAATTGCCAACGCAAGTCCAGTGCATTCAACTCATCAACGTCGAGACCGGAAACATTGCTGCCAGCACTTGTGGGGAGAAACCCATTAGTACGCTAGATGCAAGTCACTGGCCCCAGCAGCAACAGGAATTACTGTTAGATACTTCCAAGGTGCAGGTGAAATCGCTGCTTCCAGGAAGCTCCCGCCTGAATTCAACTGTTAAAGAGAATCAACCCAGCCCAAAAAGCCAACTAAGATTGATTTTCAGTGCGCCTGTTTATGACAGCACGGGTTCTCTGCGTTATGCCCTGAGTGTCCAATCAGCTCTACTGAAACAAGAGCGTGCCAAACCAGGGTCTCTGAGTGGCTATCCAGTGGTGATTGACCAGGCTGGAACCATTTTGGCGCATCCGATTACCCAGCGAGTTGGAAGAAATATTAAGCAGGAGGCAGATGGGGAAAGGCTCGAAACGGTCATGAAAAATGCGATCGCGGGTAGAAATGATTTTCTGCACTTGTTTTCTTTCGAGAAAAACGGTGTGGAATTACTCGCAGGGTATACCCCGATTCCCAGTCCGATTAGCAACCAGCCGGATCGCCAGTGGGTTATCTTAGCCGTCACTCGCTTAGATAGTGCCTTATCGGGTCTAAAAGAAATTCAACAGGTGCTGGTGATTCTGACATTTGGCTTAATCGCCGCTAGCCTGCTGGCAACGCTGTATATCTCTCGCGAACTGGCGCTGCCATTGGAGCAATTGAGAGACTACGCTGGGTCGAAAGGGCACTTTCACTCTACAGATCGAGTTCCTCAAAACTTCAAAATCCGGGAATTCAATCAATTATCGGAAGCCCTCGATAATATGGTGGAGCGACTGAAAGCATGGGCAGAAGAAATCGAAACAGCCTGGAAAGAAGCACAAGCAGCGAATCAGCTGAAAAATGAGTTTCTAGCGAATACTTCTCACGAACTAAGAACTCCCTTGAATGCGATCATTGGTTGCATTCGCCTGGTACGCGATGACTGCTGCGATGACCGCGAAGAAGAGATGGATTTCTTACAGCGAGCGGATGATGCAGCGATTCACCTCCTGGGAATCATCAATGACGTTCTGGATATTGCCAAAATTGAAGCGGGTAAGCTTTCCGTCGTTATGGAGGCAGTCGATCTGCGAAAGTTGCTTAAGGAAGTGATTGATTTACAGGCTGTTCCGATTCAGCAAAAAGGTTTGCAGTTTAATACGCCAGATTTGCCAGAATCGATTCCTGTTCGTACTGACCCCGCAAAACTCAAGCAGGTGCTGCTAAATGTGGTTGGCAATGCGACTAAATTTACTGAAAAAGGCAGCGTTACGATTACCACCCGGATAGAGACTAGTTATGGCAAAGAACAGGCAGTGGGGAATTCTGTCCCTCCTAGCTCTCATTTATCGAATGGGGTCGCTCAAGCCGCGACAGTGAGTCATGAAGAACAAACAAAAATCCAGGCGGCGGCATCTGTGGGCAATGGGCAAGAAGTTAGAGGAGAAGATGCCTCTAGCATCTCGAATGGAGCTTCTAACCTTTCTCGAAGCCTTCTAACAGGAACTACGAACTCTCTCAAAGAGCGTCTCGTCCCTTCTGCGCGTGTTGTTGTAACAGTTCACGATACAGGGATTGGTATTGATCCGAATCAACAGCATAAGCTCTTTCGCCCCTTTGTCATGATTGATGGCACGACGACTCGGAAATTTGGCGGCACAGGTCTGGGACTCGCAATTTCTCGGAACTTAATGGAACTGATGGGAGGTAGCATTACGCTATCAAGTGCAGGAGCTGGTCTGGGCACAACTGTGGAGATTGCCGTGCCCATGATTGATACTTCAGCGTTGCCAACTCTTGAGTCTACGAATGCGGCAAAAAATTAAGAATTCAGCTATCTGTTTGACTGCGGAATGAAACCCACTCCTCGTTAACGAGGAGGGGTTTATAGAAGGCATCTCAATGGTGAAAATTTCCCTCAGACTCTTTCTCAATCTCTCTGTTTACATACAGGGAAACGTAAGATTTCGCGATCGCCTTGAAAGAGGAAAAATTGAAGAAGCTTTAATTTTTCACGGACTGGGGAACTGTAACCGTCAGTCCTCCCTGTTGTAAAGATTCGCTCAGACATCGAAGAATCTGTACCAGCTGGGCACCCACCCATCCCGAAGAAATCTCTGAAGATTGATTCTGGTGGATACAGCTCAAAAAGCGATCGCAAACTCGCCCTAAAGGTTCGCCCGGTTCTATGCTCAATACTTCCCGGCTTTGATTGGCTGGCGTATAAGGGCCAGCACTGGTGTTTTCAAAGCGTCCATGCTGAATGGTTAGCGGTGATTCTGCTTGTAACTCATCAAAAATCAAAGTTCCCTCACTCCCCACTACGCACAAACGACGCTGTTTATCAGGATTCAGCCAGCACAGGTGGATAAAGGCTTGAAAGCCGCTGGGATAGGTAAGTGTCGCCCAAACAAGGTCTCTTAAAGGATGAAGAATCAGGGATGAGGGATGAGTTTGAGAATTGACTTCATCTTTCATTCCGGCTTCTTGGTGCAAAAAAACGGTGCCGCTGGCTTGCACCTGAGTTGGCGTTGCCTGAAGCCAATTGTTGAAAATATTAATATCGTGGATTGCTAAGTCCCAGAGTGCATCAACATCCTGGCGCACAGGGCCTAGATGGGTACGGGTGGCGTAGCCATAGCGCAAATCTCCGAGAATTCCAGATTGGATAGCGGTTTTACCGCGTTCAACCGCTGGGTGAAATAAATAGGTGTGGTCTACGAAGAGTTGCCGGTGCTGTTGTTCTGCTAATCGGCACAGTTCTATGGATTCAGACGGATCGAGGGTGAGTGGTTTTTCTGATAAGACGTGATAGCCTTGCCGGAGAGCATCAGCGATCAAGGTGTAGTGTGTCGTGGCTGGGGTTGCGATCGCAACTGCCTCGACTTCCGGCATCTGCTGCACCTGGGACCATTCGGTTGTTAGCAGCACGCTGTCATCTAACTTAAACCGTTCTCGAAGTGCTTCCAGGCGCTCCTGCTTCGGGTCTAATACCGCGACCAAGCGGGATTGGGGATGCTCTAGGAAATTCCGCACGAGATGTACACCCCAGCGTCCAGCCCCCAACACAGCAATTCCAGTTTTCATCGTTGTTTATTGTTCGTTGTTCATTGAAGACTGGCTAATTGTTCTTTGTCATTCGCCATTAACCAGTCTTCAATTAGCCATGAACTAGGCTAATTGCTAATGGCTAAAAAAGCTTCCCTCGCCGCAGCTTGTTCGGCAGCTTTTTTAGAATGTCCCTTACCTTGACCCAATCGACGCCCTTGCAGCCAAACCTCGGCAGTGAAGCGCTCTGGATCGCCGTGAATTCGTCTGGTTTCCTGGACGCGATATTCTGGCAGCATTTGGTAATGACCTTGCGTCCATTCCTGGAGGGCGTCCTTGTAGTTTTGGTAGGCTGGGTCTGTCCGAATTTCGGATGCCAGTTGTTTAAAATGAGAATCTAGCCACGGACGCACTAGTTCTAAGGTATGCGTACTCAGGTACAGGGCACCCAACACCGCTTCAAAGGCGTCTGCCAACCGCGAGGTAAGACCTGCTTTGTCACCTGCTGCACTTTCAGAAATTAACAGGTAGCGATCTAGTCCGTAACTATCTGCAATACCGGCTAAGGTGCGATCGCTCACCAGTACCTTCCGAATTGCCGAAAATTCACCCACAGAACAATCAGGATAAACTTCCCATAAAAATTCAGACGCTGCCATCCGCACTACCGCATCCCCCAGGAACTCCAATTGCTCATAGTTCGCCGTTGTCGAAATTGTGGGGTGGGTGAGCGCTAAGTTGAGGAGCGACCACTGCACTGGTACCTGCGGTGGAAGCCCTAACTTTTGGATCAGACTTTGCAGCTGCTTTTGACGAGGAGGATAGCTGAGATTCATGGGAATGCGTTGGACTTAGGGGAACCCCAATCATTTTTGCAACATCACTGAACAGCGCCTCAACCTGAGCCATCAGTTCTCGTTGAATTGGTAAGAGGTGGACTTCTTCCCGGAGTTTTTGCTGCAAATCGCGCAGGCGGGCGATGGGTTGACGCAACTTGGAGATTGTCTGCTCTAAGTGTTTGGCACGTCTGAGTTGTAACACGACATCCCCGCTGAGCTGGGTCTTCTGTTCGATGAGTACCGCCAGCATTTTAGCGATCGCCATCACAGTCTGACCGTCTTCCTCATTCCATTGCTTCGGTTCTCTACCACCAACCGTCACCACACCGTAAACGCGACGACGACCTTGCAACGGGGCTGCCATTAACGTTTGAGCCGTGGGCATCAGGGGTTCCATCAAACCATTCTGGCGCACATCTTCGACATAAATCAATCTACCCTCACCGATTGCTTTACCGCTAGCTCCATCGCTAATTCCGACAATTGGTTTGTTGGTGCTGATGTTGCCTGCTGCGGAAACCACCATAAAATTGTCATTGTTCAAGTTGAGGGCAATGACGGCATCGGCGGCACCAAAATTGGTAAATAATATCTGCACCGCATCTCGCAATATACAAGGCAAAGGCTGATACTGCGATAGAGCGGTGGAAAATTTATGCAAGGTAGAAAGCTGCACCCAACGGCGGTGACTCGTGAGTTCGGCTTCTTTGAGCCGTCCCAGCAGGCGTCCATTAATTTCGGCAATGTGGGCACTTTGCTGAACGTAGTTTCGCGTTCGGATCGGCTGGTAAAACGTCCCCATAACTTGGGACATCAGCAACGAAACCCGCGCCACTACCTCTTCATCGTAAGACCACAGCCCATCAAAGCTTTGATTGTTGCTGTTGCGTTCTGGCCCTTCCACAGCTTGAGTCAATACCGCCGTCCAGAAATCGGGGGTATCAACCAGCCAAAACCGCTCCCTGGACAAGGCTGAGTTAGGCTCAAGCCCAATAAATTCGATTCCCGGAATTTCGGGGGGATGAACGTCGGGAACACCAAATATAAAGACCCGCCGACATACCTCGCCTAAGTAACTATATCGACGGAGATGTTCGAGGAAGTGAGAGAAACGCTGGAAGCCAGCAAACAAATCAACCGGAAGTTTGTGGTTGAGCAACTGATCTTCGAGCAGATCGCCGATAACGTTCATCGTTGCGATCGTGTGAATACCGCGCAATTCTTGGTATTGGTTCGCAATCGAGCGGAACAATGATATGTCCACTAAGCCACCCTGATTAACAAGAGTTCAAAATCGTGTAAATATCGCTTCTGGCAGACAGATTACCGCTAAATGCTACGGGTGGCTATGCAAAATTTCTTGAAGTCTTGACTTTTGTGACTGCATCAAGAGAAAAACAAGCTCATTTTTACATGAAGCTTCACTGAATTTATTAATTAAATTGATTTAGCCTGAGAAAAGGATTACTTTTCCGACCGCTCGTCCTTGCAGCCTCTACTAGCGCGATCGCGATCGCCAACTAACACTGGGCTTTGCTCGTCCTGTTTTGCCGGGAAGACTCGATAGGCGATCGCTCAATTTACCCAATTTTTCAAATGCCAGTTGAGCTAGAGAATCTCTCAACCTAGACTCACCCTCGGCTCTCTAGCTCTTGTGAATAACCGTTAAGCGATTAAGGGAGAGAGTCGGTCATAAGCCGGGTTCTGTTCTCCACAGCAGCAGTGCCGCTGGAAGGGCGGTTATCTATCTGGGACGCCTGTTACCAGACGCCTCAAGCGGTTTTAAAACGGAATCGGAAAAAGACCAACCTGATTCCCTACCTTGCTCCCAACCGGGGTTTACCGAGCCAGCGCCTCTCGACGCTGCTGGTGCGCTCTTACCGCACCTTTGCACCCTTACCGAGACAATTAAAAATTATTCATTTTGCATTTTTAATTTTTAATTTTCCCGGCGGTATCTTTCTGTGGCACTATCCTCACGGTCGCCCGCACTGGGCGTTACCCAGCAAGTCTGGTCTTTCGGGAGCCCGGACTTTCCTCAGACTCGCACAAACAGCAAATCTGCAACCACCTGCGCCTACTCTCTCCCGTTCTTCAGTGTGGCATATTCAAGAGCTTTAGAGAGCGAATCTTCGCTTTTGAATTCTCACTTTGCCGATGCAGTTTTTCAAGAAAGATTGGAGATCCCCGCCTAAATTTCGATTATCCTGAATAAAGGGAATGATTTACGTAACTTAATAATTCTGCTGGTTACTGGACTTATGAGATGCATCATCAACCGCCGCGCTCAGTTTTCGGCGAGCCACCGTTATTGGCTGCCAGAACTGAGTCAAGCGGAGAATATACAAGCGTTTGGTCGCTGCACTCAGTCGCCCGGACACGGACACAACTACGTTTTGTTTGTCTCCCTTGCCGGGGATCTGGATGAGTATGGCATGGTGCAAAACTTGTCTGAAGTCAAACGGGTGATCAAACAGGAAGTCACCAGTCAGCTAGACTTCTGTTATCTCAACGATGTGTGGTCGGAATTTCAACAAACCCTGCCCACTACAGAAAACATCGCGCGAACCATTTGGCAGCGTCTAGCACCTCACTTACCGTTGGTAAATATTCAACTATTTGAACATCCCGAACTCTGGGCTGACTATCAAGGAAACGGAATGGAAGCTTATCTGACAATTGGTACCCACTTTAGCGCCGCTCACAGACTGGCTCATCCGAACCTCAGTTACGAAGAGAACTGCGAGATTTATGGCAAATGCGCTCGTCCCAACGGTCACGGGCACAACTACCACATGGAAGTAACAGTTCAAGGCGAAATTGATCCGCGCACAGGGATGATTGTGGATTTAGGAGCGTTAAACAAGGTAGTAGAAGATTATGTGGTTGAGCCGTTTGACCATACTTTCCTGAACAAGGATATCGCCTATTTTGCCCAAGTTGTTCCCACCGCTGAGAATATTGCCATTCATATCCGGAATCTTCTGCAAGAGCCTATCCGGGAATTAGGAGCAAAGCTGCATAAGGTAAAACTGGTTGAAAGCCCGAATAATTCGTGTGAAGTATACTGTACCAAAACCGCTCCAAACTT
Source organism: Trichocoleus sp. DQ-A1 (assembly GCF_039961955.1). Taxonomy (NCBI): domain Bacteria; kingdom Bacillati; phylum Cyanobacteriota; class Cyanophyceae; order Leptolyngbyales; family Trichocoleusaceae; genus Trichocoleus; species Trichocoleus sp. DQ-A1. The sequence continues at coordinate 47,117 of NZ_JAMPKE010000030.1, read as the reverse complement.
AGCGGGAATTCAACAGAGCGATCGCTCTCTAACGCCTGTATCTACTTGATGTTTTAGCCGGGAGACGCAAGTTTTTAGAAAATTTCGGGAACAAACCCGCTATCGATTTGCGTCTACCGAATCCTAAGCAGCGTTCGTCCAGTGGCAAGCAAGGGTTGCATTCCAACGCCTAAAGCGATAAATTGTAAGGTTTTTTGAAAAATTTGTTCAAAGCATGAGAGCTTAACCAGCCGATCCGGGAACACTAAAAAGAGACGACCTAGCCTTATACCGCAAGTCGGTGCTAAGCGAATCAAGGTGTTGAGAAAAATATATGGATCGCCGCGTTAACCATCACAACAGCCAACAAGAGGGCGACCTACCTGAGGAGGAACGCATCACTGTTGTTCCTCCTACAGATATTAGCGCTCATAGCCAGCATCAGCCAAAAACCGATAATTACACTAAGGGAGAAGCCGATCGACTGCTGGAGCAAGGTGCCCAGCAGCACCAAAACGGTCATTTCGAGGCGTCACGACTATCCTTTCATCAAGCACTCACGGTCTACGGCGAACTTCAAGACCAGCGAGGACAAGGAAGAACGCTCGGCAATTTGGGGCTAGTGTACTATGCCTTGGGAAATTTTGCCAAAGCGGTTGAGTATTCTGGGCAAAGTTTAGCGATCGCCCAAAGTATCAACGATCAGCGATTGGAAAGTCAAGCGCTGGGAAATATCGGCAATGCCTACCGTCACTTAGGCAACCATGCCAAAGCCATTGAGTTTCAGCAACAAAGTCTGCTAGTCGTGCGGGAACTGAAAGACTTGAGTGCAGAAGTGGCGGCGCTGAATAATCTCGGACTAGCTTACAAGGCACTGGGAGACTACTCAGCCGCCATTGAATACCAGCATCAAAGTCTGATAGTGGCGCGGGAACTCCAAGACCAAGAGGCAGAGGGTCAGATCCTGAGAAATTTGGGAAATGCTTGCTACGCTTTGGGAGACTATGTCAAAGCGATCGCCTACTATAAGCAGCGTTTAGCACTCGTGCAGCAGACTGGAGATCACCGTATTGAGGTACAGATCCTGAGAAATCTGGGGAACGCCTGCTACGCAATCGGGGACTACTCTGCGGCAATTGACTATGGAGAGCAACGCCTAGCGATCGCTTCGGCAACGGATGACCTCCGCTCCCAAGAGCAGGCACTTTCGCATTTAGGAGTGGCTTACGAGGCATTGAGCAACTACGCTAAAGCAATTGACTACTATGAACAACGCTTAAGGATAGCGCGAATCCTCCAAGACAGCCGAGTCGAAGGGCAGGCTCTGGGAAGCCTCCGAGTTGCTTGCTATGCTTTGGGCGATTACGCCAAAGTGATGGAATACGACCAATAGCATTTAATTAAAAATAAAAATTTATAAGGCAATCTATGTATTGCCGAGAGCTTAGTTGCGCCCGAAAAGCTTACTAGGTATGTTTTTCAGCTTTAGTTTCTAATCTATATCCGTACAGCGTAGATTGAGCTAAAAAGTTTCTTGATTTTTAATTTTTTATTTTCTCTAGCTACGTCCCGCTTTTGGGAGATGCATGGAGACCGCTCGCCCGATTATCACTAAGTTTTAACCGGAAAATTCTGGACTCAGCGAAGTGGTCTTGGGGTGTCTGATAATATGAGCAAGAGGAATTCACCCCGCAATTGTACCCAGCTATCTTGCCTAAACGATACACAATCGTACCTAAAACAACGATATGGAGGATATGGACACCATGCAAACTGATTATTCCGCTCCAGAGACCGAAAAAACCCAGGTAGAAATGAGAGTTGACGCCCCAGGCGAATTGGCAGCTCTACCCCCAGCCACCCAATCAACGGAAAAGTGGCAGCAAATTGGAGAACAAATTTCCGCATTTTTCGCAGAACTACCCGAATACTTAGGTGAGTTCTTCTCAGAGTACCAGCGCCCCTTGACCACTCTAGGTCTAATATTAGCTGGCATCATTACCGTGAAGGTGACACTGGCGGTTCTGGATGCGCTTAATGATATTCCTCTGCTAGCGCCGACCTTTGAACTGGTAGGAATTGGCTACTCAGCCTGGTTTGTGTACCGCTACTTACTCCGAGCTTCTAATCGTCAGGAGTTGTCCGAGGAGTTTAAAGCTCTCAAGTCGCAAGTTGTCGGCGGGGATTCCAATAACTCGTAAATTTCTCATTTCCGCATAGCTCATTTCCGCACAGCATTGTTGCCCTGCGTCTCTGATTTTCTGACTTAGGGGTAGCACACTAGTGACTGCCCCTAATAATTTTAGTTGTAAATTTCTTAATACTGGTAGAAAGCGCGTGTGCCCATCACGTGATATTTTTAAGCGAGTCGAATCCAAAATATCATTTTGGATTTTAGCTTCTAGATTGTAGAAGACTGGCAGGAATTGCATCTCTACCACTAAGTTTGGCGCGATCGTCGGATTTTATCGTTGAATTTACCAACGATCGCGGCTCATTTGCTCTCGCTGGGTGTAAAGTGTTCAACTGGCATAATTGTCCCGCTCAATTCCGCTCCACTTAAATCGGCTCCGTTCAAATCAGTTTCACTTAAGTCGGCTTGACTCAAATTCGCCTTAATTAAGTCGGTTCTATTCAGATTTACTCCAATGAGGAGGGCGCTAGTCAGATTGGCTTCACACAAGATTGCATCGCTGAGGTTGGCGTAGCTCAAGTTTGCCCTTCTCATATCTGCGCCAGTTAGATTTGCGCCAGTTAAGTTCGCTCCAGTTAACTCAGCACCAATCGGTTCGGTTTTAACGAGCCTTGTTCCAATCAGTCTGGCTTTATCAAAATTGGTTCCGATCAAGTCAGCACCCGTGAGATCGGCACCCGTGAGATCAGCACGACTCAAGTTTGCTCCACTCAGATCGGCACCTGTTAGGTTCACCCCCCGCAGGTTGGCTCCGGCTAGGTTAACTCCCTCCAGAATCGTCTCGCTGAAATCGACCTGGCGTAGGTTCGCTCCTTCCAGATTTGCCGCCTTCAAATCTAACTTCTGGAAATCCCGTTCTCCAGCAGCATATCGTGTTAAAACCTCATCCCCATCCATTTCTATTGCCTCTAAATTGCTTCCAGTTAGCGTGGACTTAGGAATTTTGGATTTTAGATTGATTTTCCATGAATTGCCAATCTAAAATCTGGCTGGCGATCGCGTACAGCCCTTTGGGCATGAAAATAGCGAAGCAAGGCGTTAGTTTAGGGCTGACTTGTCACTTCGCTACTCGTGCGTAGCTGCATTAGGCATGATGGCACCAGTCATATCGGCGTCACGGAAATTGACCCGATTTAGGTTAGCGTCAATGAGAACCGCTTCAGTGAGAATTGCCCCAGTCAGGTTTGACCAGCATAGTTTTGACCTGTACAAGTTAGCTCCGGTGAGATTCGCTCCTCGCAGAGTCGCCCAACTTACATTTGCTCCCCTCAGATTGGCTTTAATTAAGATGACATTTGTCAGATTGGTTCCGCTCATCTTGGCGCGGCTCAAGTCTGCTTGCGTGAGATTTGCTCCAATTGCACTGGCTCCATTTAAAACAGCGTTCGCTAAGTTGGCTTTCTCCAGGTTGGCTCCAATTAGAATGGCATTCGTTAAGTTTGCACCTTCCAGCACAGCTCCAATCAACGTAGCATTCGTCAAGTTGCTTCGACTTAAGGGTGCATCAATTAGTTTGGCTCCAGTCAGATTGGCATCGCGGAGAATAGTCTCGCTCAAAAGAGCGTGACTCAGGTTAGCTCCGGCGAGGTTAGCTCCGCTGAGATTGGCAGCTCGTAAACTCGCTTCAGTTAAAATCGCTTCGCTCAGGTTGGCGTCAATCAGGCTAGCGCCGATAAGATTTGCCTCGCTGAGATTGGCGCGGAGAACCGCTCCATTGAGATTTGCCTCGCGTAGGTTGACTCCGATTAGGTATGCCCCAATTAGATTTGCTTCGCGCAGGTCTGCTCCCCGTAGGTTCGCTTCGCTCAGGTCAATTCCCATCAGGTCTGCTCTCCGCAGACTTACCTCTCGAAAATCTCGTTCGCCTGCTGCGTAGAGGCGTTTCAGTTCATCGGCATCCATCTAGACCTCCCTTCAGGGTACTGCCGCTACAGTCGTTAGGGATGGGGTTCAACCCCTCTCCTAGAGTGGCAGGAAAATAGCGATCGCAGTCTATGCCAACTGCCCAAGGGTGGGATGACAGACGCTCAAAGCCAAAAATAAAGGTTCTAATCGACGATTGGGATCGACACAGAACCATGACACGTTGAAGCAGGAGGCGACACTCCCTAACCCTTGAGTGCGTAAAACCTCCTGGGTACACAGGTAGAGCGAACATTTGTTTAGATCCTTCACTTCGAGCGGGATTCAAAAACGGTGGAACTCGCGTTTGGAGCCTGGGTCAGTTTAATTGTTGGACATTCAGTCAGTGTAGATGCTTGAGCGAGTTTGCCTGTTGGATACTAGAACCAGTAGCCGTGAGGTTGAGAAAGCTTACACTATAACCGTAAGGTTAAGTGTGGGATAAAGTCACTATGCTTCACCGCGCCTAGAATTTTGGCGGAGGGGTGGCAATAGCGTACAGCCCTTTGGGCATGAAAACAGCGAAGCGAGGCGTTAGCCTAGCGCTGACTTGTTAGTTCGCGCATTTTCTATTAAAGATTTACAAGGCTGGAAACTCCTAAATAATTATTAGAACTAGAGGTTAATCTCTAGCTACTGAATCTTATTCCTAACTTGAGCGCTCAACTCCGCTCAATTAACTCTAATTGTTACAAAATAGCTGCCACCTGGTAGCTGTCAGCGGGTAGCTCTTTGACAAGAAGATTCCTGTAATCTAGTTATATGGGGAGACCTTCTCTCAAACACCAAACCTGCAAAGAGAATAGCCGATCCACCGAAAAGCAATCTTAAGGACAGAGAATGCCGGAGAATTTGAGAAGCCAAGTCGTCACCCAAGGCGTACAGCGATCGCCCAACCGGGCTATGTTACGTGCTGTTGGTTTTGGAGATGAGGATTTTACGAAACCCATTGTGGGAATTGCCAATGGGTACAGCACCATTACCCCCTGCAATATGGGGTTAAATGATTTAGCAAAACGGGCTGAAACTGGGGCCAAGGTGGCTGGGGCGATGCCTCAGATGTTCGGCACGATTACCATCAGCGATGGGATTTCAATGGGCACCGAAGGGATGAAGTATTCCCTGGTGTCGCGGGAAGTAATCGCCGATTCGATTGAGACTGTCTGCAACGGGCAGAGTATGGATGGAGTGCTGGCAATTGGGGGCTGCGATAAGAATATGCCGGGAGCGATGATTGCGATCGCTCGGATGAATATTCCGGCTATTTTCGTGTATGGCGGTACGATTAAACCGGGACATCACAACGGGCGCGATTTGACGGTTGTGAGTGCTTTTGAAGCGGTGGGGCAACACAGCGCCGGAAAAATAGACACGGATGAGTTGCTGCAAGTAGAACGCAAGGCTTGTCCGGGTGCCGGTTCTTGCGGCGGAATGTACACTGCCAATACAATGTCTTCCGCTTTTGAAGCGATGGGGATGAGCTTGCCTTATTCTTCCACAATGGCAGCAGAAGATGCTGAAAAAGCAGAAAGTGCTGAGAAATCTGCTTTTGTCCTAGTAGAGGCAATTAAAAAACAACTTTTACCGCGACAGATTGTTACCCGAAAAGCGTTTGAGAATGCCATTTCTGTAATTATGGCAGTGGGCGGTTCTACGAATGCCGTGCTGCACTTACTCGCGATCGCTCATACGATTGGGGTCGAATTATCCCTGGATGATTTTGAAACCATTCGCGCCCGCGTTCCAGTTTTGTGCGACCTCAAGCCTAGCGGTCAGTATGTCGCCACTGACCTCCACAAAGCCGGTGGAATTCCCCAGGTGATGAAGATGCTCCTGGTACACGATTTGCTACACGGAGACGCCCTGACCATCACCGGACAAACCATTGCTGAAGTCTTGGCAGATGTCCCAGAACAGCCCCGTGCTGATCAAGATGTTATCCGTCCCTGGGATAACCCGATGTATGCTCAAGGGCACCTAGCCATCCTGAGAGGCAATCTGGCAACGGAAGGGGCTGTTGCCAAAATTACCGGCGTCAAAACCCCTTCAATAACCGGCCCAGCGCGGGTGTTTGAATCTGAAGAAGCTTCTTTAGCAGCCATTCTGGCTGGCAAGATCAACCGTGGAGATGTCCTAGTGATTCGCTACGAAGGTCCCAAGGGTGGTCCTGGAATGCGAGAAATGCTGGCTCCCACTTCTGCCCTGATTGGTGCGGGATTAGGGGATGCTGTTGGCTTGATTACCGATGGACGCTTCTCTGGTGGGACTTACGGCATGGTTGTCGGTCACGTAGCCCCAGAGGCGGCTGTAGGAGGCGCGATCGCTCTCGTTGAAGAAGGCGATACCATTACAATTGATGCACGCGATCGCCTGTTACACCTTCATGTACCCGATGAAGAGCTAGAGCGTCGTCGCGCTGCTTGGCAACCGCCTAAACCGCGTTATACAACTGGCGTACTGGCAAAATATGCCAAGTTAGTTTCTTCTAGCAGTGTCGGTGCCGTGACGGATTTAGATTTGGGTTGAAAACAGTCTTTAACTGTTAGATAAACCAAAAAATGAAGTATAAAAGAAGAACCCTGAAGTTTCTCTTTATACTTCATTTTTTTATAACTTTTAACGCAGATTAACAATAATGAACAGCGATAAACTTCCTCCTGGTAGGATGGGGTTGCCGGTGCTTGGCGAAACACTCGCGTTTGTGTTCGACCCCAAATTTATCGAAAAGCGCTATCAGCAATATGGCTCTATCTTTAAGAGTCATGTTATTGGCAAACCTACGGTTTTTATGGTGGGGCCAGAGGCAGCTGAATTTGTTCTCTCCAGCCACATGGATTGTTTCTCGTGGCGCGAAGGGTGGCCCAACAATTTTAAAATGCTGCTGGGCGAATCACTATTTGTGCAAGATGGTGAGGAGCATCGGAGAAATCGCCGCCTGATGATGCCAGCTTTGCATGGCGCAGCGTTAGGAAACTACGTTGCCACAATGGAGTCGATTACGCAAAGCTATCTCGAAAAATGGCAGCAGAAACAAGAATTTACCTGGTTTGATGAATTCAAACTGCTAACGTTTGATATTGCCAGTCAATTATTGTTGGGTACGAATCCGGGACCAGAAGCGGTACGGTTGAGCCAGTTGTTTACAAGACTAACAAATGGGCTATTTGCCATCAATCCGCTGCCTTTACCGTTTACACAGTTTGGGAAAGCGATCGCGGCTCGTAACGAAATCTTAGAACATTTGAGCAAAGTGGTACGCGATCGCCAGCAACATCCGACTAAAGACGTTCTCAGCCTTTTATTACAAGCCAAAGATGAAGACGGTAACAGCATGAGCGAAAAGGAAATCCGCGCCCAAGCGATGCTGTTACTCTTCGCTGGGCATGAAACGACCACTTCAATGCTGACTTGGTTGTGCCTGGAGTTAAGCCGTCACCCAGAGGTTCTGCAACGCGCCAGGGAAGAACAGCAGCAGCTTACAGCTAGGGGAGGGGTGAATTTAGAACAATTAGGGCAAATGCCTTATCTAGACCAAATTCTCTGCGAGACTGAACGACTGCATCAGCCCGTCGGAGGTGGTTTTCGCGGTGTCGTCAAACCATTTGAGTTTAATGGCTTTCAAGTTCCATCTGGGTGGCAGGCGGTGTATTCGATTATCGGGACTCATCGACTATCAACGGTTTACCCCGAACCAGAGCGTTTCGATCCAGATCGCTTCAGCCCCCAAAGGCAAGAACACAAGCAGCGTCCTTTTAGTTTAATTGGTTTCGGCGGTGGGCCGAGAATTTGTATTGGGATAGCATTTGCGAAAATGGAGATGAAAATTGTAGCCGCCCACTTACTACGCAGTTATCAATGGGAACTATTCCCGAATCAACGCCTGGATTCAGTAGAAATTCCCACCAGCCACCCAAGAGATAGGCTGCGGGTTCGGTTTCAACCGTTGCAAGTGTTGTGTGAAAAATAGGTGTGATGAGATCGCTCTGGTTCGGGAAAGCGATCTCATCACAATTGAGAAACCAAAGGCTCTATAAGAACAAACGCAGCAAAAAGCGTTTAGCTCTGGTGGTGTTATGTCTAATCCAATTCAAACAGCGATCGCTTCTTCTATCAATGAGTGGCTGCAAGCTCACCCCTCCGTCTTGCGGCTACTTCAGGTATTCATCTGGGGGACGAATCACCCAATTGTCAGCTTAGTTATTTTGTTGTTCGTGGTAGCGATCGCTGGAAGCTTAATCAAAGCAGTTGGTCGCTTAATTGAAACAACTAGCTTATCAATCTTGAAAGCTCCTTTTAAGCTAATTCAGCTCTTATTTGGAGTTAGTTTTCAATCAATATCAAAGTTTGGAGGCTTAGCTTTCAAACAGTTAACAGGTGCCAAGAATGCTGAACTCCCAGCTTTACCGGATTCAAATTCTCTATCTACTCAGCAAGATAAACAGCAACGACTGGCAGAGATTTCCTCTAGGCTAGAAGCGATTCAACAAGAGCAGAACGAGCTGTTACAAGAAGTGGCAGCTATTCTCAATTCAAACAAAATTGATATAGAAGTTTGAAAGAAGCGTTGGTAAAACTAAACATCGCATTTTTTATTTAAAAATACACTATCACAATTTCTGCTGCTCCATTTTTATGACAACTTTTATTACTAGATAAAAAACTACTTTGTCTTACCTATAATCCAATTTTAGTAGAGTTTTCCCGGCTTATTCATATTCCCATTATTATCAAAAACAGTATCAATATTTAAACCAAAATGGTTTACAAACCGTTTTATAAACGACTCCTCTACCGCAGCTTTGCTTTCTTCTTTATTTATAACTTTACTGTATTGAAGTATTGGATCACTCACTGGAGATCCCAATTCATAACCGTTCCAGGTTTTTCTCCCTGAATATAAACGCATATAAGTTGTATTCGTCATCACAGCAGTTATTAACATATCCTTAAAGGTTAGCCCATCATTCCATATATTTATTAAACCCTCGATTTGATTGCTCAGACTCTCTGCCATATCTTTATAAAATAAAATCTTTGTTGAAGGATTATGCAGCAAATTTTGATGGTGAGTATGGTCAGAATCTACTTCTAGAACATTTTCTAAGCAAACCATAAATTCACAGTGACCATTCCTAAAAACTTGAATTTTATGAGCTGATCCCTCTTTTATATTTCTTAAGTCTTGATTGACAACTCCATATTCATTAGGGCTTGTATGATAGTGGTTAACAGTTATTTCAGAATATGAGATGTAGTCTAATAATTTTAAACTATTGATTGAATTGAGTAAAGCTCTGTTTAGGGGATTAATTGCATCATCATTAGATATGTTGAGCGGTGTTATACTAACTATAATCCATACATAATTTTCTGCAAATTTAGCCCATTCTTTTTTCTGGGTCTCTATAAAACTTGAATTATCAATTCGCTCAACGAAAATTCTATTTTGAGCTAGTTGTGTAGAAACCCAATTTTCATGTTCCCTCTTTATTTGCTTCAATTTATCCACCGTCCATTCTTCTGGATTGGAATCAATTAAAGTATGGTGTGTTGGGCATAACAGTATCAAATTAGAGTATTCATCCCTTTCCTCACAGGTAAGATAGCTATTACCACGAGGCCCATTTGGTGATTCAGCAACTATATGAGCCATTTCCCCCAGCGAACTTTCTGCACTATCCGGCGTTAGCTCAATTTTACAACCAGGAAAAGCGCACCGATTTCCCGAACGACCCCAAAGTATTTTCACATCTTTTGTTTTCATATTTCTTTTCACTTGAAATTGCTCTTGTTTTAATCATATCAACCAAACTAAGGTGTTGTTTGGCAGGAAACAACACCTTAGTTTGGATAAAAAAAATGGTGGCATAAAAATTATTTAGTTGAGGTGTCCTGCTTTTGCTAAAGCGCATCAACAAATTAATTTAGTATCTATAAAAAAGCCGTCTCTTCTATAGAGACGGCTTAAATAATTTTGAATCTTGTTACCATTGGAGCAAATTATAAATTGCTCCAACAATCGTTAAAACGATTAGTAGTCGAAGTCGCCGCCCATGCCAGCGCCAGCACCCGCAGGAGCGCCATCTTTCGGCTCAGGCTTGTCAACCACGATACACTCGGTTGTCAGCACCATGCCAGCGATAGAAGCGGCATTTTGCAGAGCGGAACGAGTCACCTTGGCAGGGTCAACGATACCGGCTTCAAACATATCGACGAACTCATTCGTTGCAGCGTTGTAGCCGACGTTGAAGTCCTTCTCTTTGACGCGCTCAGCGATGACAGCGCCATTCTGACCGGCGTTTTCAGCGATCCGCTTCAGAGGAGCAGCCAAAGCACGAGAAACAATCATCGCACCTGTCAGCTCTTCATTCTTCAGGTTAGCGGTAGCCCACTCTTCCAACTGGGGAGTCAGGTGAGCCAAGGTTGTACCACCGCCAGGAACGATCCCTTCTTCCACAGCAGCTTTAGTAGCGTTGATGGCATCTTCCAGACGCAGCTTCTTGTCCTTCATTTCGGTTTCGGTCGCAGCGCCCACTTTGACGACGGCGACGCCACCAGCCAGTTTAGCTAGACGCTCTTGCAGCTTCTCGCGGTCGTAGGAAGAATCGGTTTCGTCCATTTGACGGCGGATTTGCTCGCAACGAGACTTCACAGCAGCTTCGTTGCCTTCGGCGACAATTGTGGTGTTGTCCTTGGTGATGTTGATGCGGCGAGCTTTGCCCAGCATTTCTAACCGGGTGCTTTCTAGCTTCAGACCAGCATCTTCGGTGATCAGCTGACCACCAGTGAGAACGGCAATGTCTTCTAGCATTGCTTTACGGCGATCGCCAAAACCAGGAGCCTTAACAGCAGCCACGTTCAGCACACCCCGCAGGCGGTTAACCACTAGGGTTGCCAGTGCTTCTTTCTCGATGTCCTCAGCGATAATGATCAGAGGACGACCAGCACGAGCGACTTGCTCCAGAACGGGCACTAAGTCTTGGACAAGCGTGATTTTCTTATCGGTCAGCAGGATGAAAGGCTCTTCCAGAACCGCTTCCATCCGCTCCATGTCGGTAGCGAAGTAGGGAGAGATGTAGCCTTTGTCAAAGCGCATCCCTTCGGTGATTTCTAGTTCGGTGGTCATGGACTTCCCTTCTTCTAGAGAGATGACGCCTTCTTTGCCCACCTTATCCATCGCTTCAGCGATCATCCGACCAACTTCTTCGTCGTTACCAGCAGAGATGGTTCCAACTTGAGCGATCGCTTTGGAATCTTCTACTTGTTTGGCGTGTTCGGCAATTCTTTCCACCAGGAAGCCAGTAGCTTTGTCAATCCCGCGCTTCAGAGAAATTGCATTTGCACCCGCAGCAACGTTTCTCAAGCCCTCTTTTACGATTGCGTGAGCGAGAACGGTTGCAGTCGTGGTGCCATCACCAGCAGCATCATTGGTCTTAGAAGCAGCTTGACGAATTAAGGAGACACCCGTGTTTTCAACGTGATCTTCTAATTCAATTTCTTTGGCAATGGTGACACCATCATTCACGATTTGCGGTGCGCCAAACTTCTTCTCTAGTACCACGTTGCGGCCTTTAGGGCCGAGGGTGACAGCCACTGCTTCAGCTAGGATGTCCATCCCTTTTTCCAGGGCGCGACGAGCGTTTTCGTTGTAAATAATGCGCTTAGCCATAGTTCCTCAGTTGTTTTGAGTTTTGAGTTTTGAGTTTTGAAGGAGTGTTGAGCGTTGAGTTTTGAGTGTTGAGTTAAGCAGATGTTTTTAACTCGGAACTCTCAACTCAGAACTCATAACTTTATGAAACGACTGCTAAAATGTCCTTCTCTGAGAGCAGAACGTACTCTTCTGTGCCGAGTTTGATGTCTGTGCCAGCGTACTTGGAGTAGAGAACCTTGTCGCCCACAGAGACTTCCAACTCAACACGAGTGCCTTTGTCATCGCGCTTGCCAGGTCCCACAGCGACGACTTCCCCTACTTGAGGCTTTTCTTTGGCATTATCAGGAAGAAGAATTCCACCAGCGGTTTTCTCTTCAGCAGCGCTCACTTTCACAAAAACGCGATCGCCCAGCGGCTTAACAGTGGATACGCTTAGAGATACAGCTGCCATACAAACTTCGCTCCTATTACAGGTTTGACTCAAGACACACGATTCGTTCGTTGAGAATTAGCACTCTCAACCTCTGAGTGCTAATTTAGCCCAACCAGTGTGCGATCGCAACAAAATTCTTTGTACGGGTTCCCGAACTTATCCGGTTGTCGGAAGACTTTAGTAGAAATGCTTAAGACACAAAGATAGCTTTAGTCATTGGGATGGCATAGCGCGATCGCACTCAATCTGCTAAAAAAAATTGGAACCGCTAAAATCTCCTAAAAAACGGATATCTCGCTTCTTCCAAGGAAATCAAATAAATAATGACTGAAAACACAGTGGCTGAGTCTAGCCCTGAAATTCCTGAAACTTGTCAATCATCAGACCCAAACGCTCTCGCCGCTTGTGTGCAGACCTTGGGACTGAATCAAATTCAGCGCCATGTCTTCATCTGTGCCGATCCAACCTTACCCCAGTGTTGCTCCAAGGAAACCAGTTTAGAATCTTGGAATTACTTGAAAAAGCGACTTAAAGAGCTAAAACTAGACAAGCCTTCCGACAAAAGCCCTCTTTGCATTTTCCGCACCAAAGCAAACTGTCTGCGAGTTTGCTCCCAAGGCCCAATTCTAGTCGTTTACCCAGATGGTGTTTGGTATCGTGGAGCGACTCCTGAAGTCATTGAGCGGATTATCCAAGAACATCTGATTGGCAACAAAATTGTGCAAGAATACGCTTTCTTAGTTCATCCACTACCAAAACCCTATACAGTAACATAGTAGCTACGTTATATTCTTCCGTGTACCTACTAGATTTTCGTCGTTGTGACCCATGTCAGTGACTATAATTTTCTAAAAAGAGATTATAGGAATTGCCTAGACTTAGTAGGAGTCGGTGCAGCAGGGTGCTGAAAAAAACGTAAACTATACGTACAAAACGGTTTAAATTTTCACAATTCCAGGCTTGGCGAGTGGCACAGCATGAAAGACACCAGTATAAGAGATAACAAACGACTGTTGCTGATTGATGACGACCCCAACCTGATTTTGCTGGTCAAGGACTACCTGGAATTTCGGGGGTACGAAGTCATCACCGCTGAAAATGGTCGGGAAGCACTGGAAGTTCTAGAGCATGATATTCCTGACATGATTATCTGTGATGTCATGATGCCAGAGATGGACGGAATTGCCCTTGTGCAACACGTCAGAGAAGATCCCCGCATCAGCTGGATTCCAGTTCTATTCCTCTCAGCGAAAGGTCAAAGCCAAGACCGAGTCAAGGGTCTCAATACTGGGGCAGATGTCTACATGGTCAAGCCCTTTGAGCCTGAAGAATTGGTGGCGCAAGTGGAATCTTCTCTTAAGCAGGCCACTCGCCTAATTCATCATCCAGCTAGAGGAACTGAAGGAGGGTCGAAACTCCAGGTACCTGACACTGTAGAATTAACCCCGACCGAGCTGAAAGTAGTTCAGTTTGTGGCAAGAGGTATGGCAAATCGAGAAATTGCTGAGCAGATGAACGTCTCTCAGCGCACGATTGAGAGCCACGTATCCAATATGTTAGGTAAAACGAATCTCCATAACCGCACGGAGTTAGCTCGTTGGGCGATTGAGAGTAATATGGCTTAACAAATAAAAAGGCAAAATTAATAATTGAAATTATTAATTTTGCCTTTTTAAATTTTCGTTACCACCCATCTTGTTCGCTGTCAGATTTGCCCCACAGTTCTAGATCCAGTTCATTCAAATAAGTTAAGGCGCTTTGAAGTTGGCGAGTCGATCCTGAGAGTTCTAGGTCAAACCAGCCATCATCTCTAGCGTTGGCTCCTAAAAGGGCAGCAGCAATATTAACTGTGACACCGTGGTGAGAGACTAGTCGTGAGATGATTGGATCTTCCTGATATTCCTTGGGAATGCGGATTCTGACACGCATTTTAGTAGGTCTGTTATCTTCGTGCCCAGTCGTAGATTGAGCTGGTTTTGATGTATTTACAGGCAAGTCATTTGTACTATACATAGTCTTCAATTCCTCCTATTCAACATCTTTAATACTGGTTTTACGCTCTAGAATTTCTTTCAAGACCAGGGTCACTAACGCGAGTGCCCCAAGTAGAACGGCGGCTGAGAAAGATGCTTGAGTCTGGTATTGCTTATAAGCTTCCTCCACAAACAACGGCAAAGTTTGAGTTTTGCCCGCAATATTGCCAGATACAACCGAGACGGCACCAAACTCGCCCATGACTCTGGCGTTGGTCAAAATGACGCCGTAGAGGAGACCCCAGCGAATATTTGGCAGAGTGACGCGCCAGAAGATTTGCCAGTCAGTTGCACCCAACGTTTTAGCCGCTTCTTCTTGATCTGAACCAGCTTCTTCCAAAACGGGAATCACTTCACGGGCAACGAAGGGCATCGTAATAAAAGCACTCGCCAATATCATTGCAGGCGCGGCGAAAATAATTTTTATGTTTGCCGCCGCTAGCAGTGGACCAAACCAACCGTTGCGTCCATAGAGCAGCACGATCATCAGTCCAGCGACGACTGGGGATACGGCAAAGGGGATGTCTAGAAGGCTGATCAGAAAGGTTCGACCCCGGAATCGATGTCGTGCGACCACCCACGCTGCACAGAGTCCAAACACGACATTCATCGGTACGACAACCAGGGCGATCAAGATAGTCAGCTTTACGGCATGGAGAAAATGGGGTTCCGTCATATTGTGGATAAACGGGCCAAACCCTCCCTTAAATGCTTGCACAAAGACGTTGATAGCTGGAATGAACAAAATCACAGCCAAGTAAGCGATCGCTACCCCGATCAAAACAACTTTTACCCAGCTTTTTTCCTTCTGGTTTGGGGAGACTTGAGGAGTTTTTAATTCTGGATTAAAAGACTTCCCTGCTACATTAGAGTTCATACTTTCGTCCCCACGCTTGCAAAACATTAATTACGATTAGAACTAACAGCGAAATTACTAATAAAACAGTCCCAATCACTGTTGCTCCAGAATAGTCATACTGTTCCAATCGCTGAATAATCAACACGGATGCGATTAAGTCCTTAAAAGGTACATTCGCCGCCACAATTACGACCGAACCGTATTCTCCAACAGCACGCGCAAATCCCAACGCTACACCCGTTAAAATCGCTGGCATTAAAGGTGGCAAAACAACTCGCCAAAATGTCTGAAATTTAGAGGCTCCCAAAGACCAAGCGGCTTCTTCGACTTCATGCTCCATTTCTTGCAATACAGGCTGTAAGGTTCGCACGACAAATGGCAAGGAGATAAACACCATCGCCACCCCCACTCCCAAGCGCGTGAATGCCACCTTAATTCCCAAAGGTGCTAGCAGGGAACCAATCCAGCCGTTATCGCTGTAGACCGTTGCCAGTGTCAAACCCGCGACTGAGGTAGGCAGTGCAAAGGGCAAATCAATGGCTGCATCAATGAACCGTTTGAATGGGAACTCATAGCGAACCAAAACCCAAGCAATTAACACGCCAAACACCCCATTCAGCAGTGCCGCAATGAAGGCTGTGATGAAGGTAACATCGTAGGTTGCAAGAGCAATGGGACTGGTGGCAATTCTCCAAAAATCAATCGGTTTTTCTGTACTTGCTTTCAACACAAGGGCAGACACTGGCAGGATGAGCATGATGGTGAGATACCCCAAGGTAATCCGCCAAGGCCAGGACATACTGCTTATCTGGCGAAATGGGTTTTTCCAAACAGAAGTTTGTTGAGGAGGAGCCGATACAGCCATAGAAAAGTATCCAGTATTAAAGAATGATGAAATTCGGTAATTGTTCTCGGTTTTAATTGTGGCTAATTGCTAATGAATCCTAGTCTTTTCTTGGTTGATAATGACGCAATTAGCAATTAGCTCTTAGTCAGTCTTTATCTACTGCTAGCTTGAATTTTGTCAAAAATTGTTCCGTCATCAAAAAATTTCTTCTGGATCTCGTCCCAGCCCCCCAAATCTTGAGCGGTGAAGAGAGTTTTAACTGGGGCATACTGCTTCGCGACTTCTTCCCCTACTGTTGGATCAACGGGTCGGAATCCCACTTTGGCAAATTCTCGTTGGGCTTCTGGGGTATATAGAAACTTGACAAACGCTTCTGCAATTTCTCTCGTGCCGTGTTTGTCAACGTTTTTGTCCACAACGGCGACCGGGCTGTCGATGGAGATGTTCGTATCGGGCACGACATAAGGAAGTTTCTGACCGTTTTGCCCAGCCAATACTACTTCGTTTTCATAGTTGATTAAGACATCTCCCTGTCCTTGCTTGAAAAAGACATCACTGGCTTCGCGGGCGTCTCTCGGTAGCACGGGGACATTCTTGTAAACTTTGGTGACTAATTCTTGGGCTTTGGCATCGTCACCGCCGGTTCTGGTCACTGAACCCCATAAACCTAAGAAGTTCCAGCGAGCGCCACCAGAAGTTTTGGGGTTAGCTGTAATGACTTGCACGCCATCTTTGGCTAAGTCTGTCCAGGTTTTAATTCCTTTGGGATTGCCCTCGCGAGTAACCAGTGCTGCAACAGATTTGGTTACAATTGCACCATTCGGTGCTTCTTTCTCCCAACCAGCTTCAATTAACCCGGCTTTCTCAAGCTTCTCGGTATCAAGAGCCAGGGCCAGGTTTACAACGTCCGCCTCTAAACCATCGATTACGGCACGGGTTTGGGAGCCAGATCCACCATAGCTTTGGTTGAAGGTAACGTTTTGGTTGCGTTCCTGTTTCCACTTAGCGGTGAACTGGGGAATAATTTTTTCGTAAGCAGCGCGAGTCACCGCGTAGGAGACGAGGGTTACTTGTGCATCGCCGGTTTTTGCCGCTGGGCTGGCACCACCTGCGGCAGTCGTTGTCGGGGAAGGGGAATTAGAGTTACTGGGGGCGCAAGATGCGATCGCTACGCTTAAACTCATCCCCAACAGGAACATAAACACAAAACCCTTCCGGGAAGTGACCTTTAGCCATCTGGCTGTCTGTTGTTTCCACGGTTGAAGTGCCTTAAGCCGAGTAATTTGCCACAAACGCATGAAACGCTCTCCTTTTATCCCCGGTAAGTCGGTCGGGATACCGTAATTTATGGTTACGAACATACATCCTACAGCAACTGAGAACGTTTGTGTCTAGTTACGCAAGGAAATTTCAGCCAGAGGTTTGGCAAAGATGAAGGCGAGGGCGATCGCGACTCCAGCCCAAATTAGTTTTGATGATTTGGCTGATGTTCCTGGGAAAGAATTGAGTATTAATACTGAAAGGACTGGATATTTAATTCAAAAATTGCTATTCTATACATTGGTTGCTGGTGTAGCTCAGGGGTAGAGCAGCTGATTTGTAATCAGCCGGTCGCAAGTTCAAATCTTGTCACCAGCTTTTTTTGTGAGTTTGTGCCTTCTAGCTTCCTTGTGACTTTACCCATAACTTTGCCGCAACGGCAGGCTTATGCTTCCATTTAACAGTGGCAATATTATGGTTCCAGCTTTCACTAAAATTACTTCATTGGTGTAAATAGAGCTTACTTCTCAGTTAGCGATTGACCTGCCCTAAAGCTAGAATTTGGTGGAATAATCTATGGGCTGCCCAAGCTATATAAACGCCTAATGCACCATAAGCAATAACTTTCAAAAAGTAATTTATAGATAATCGCGCGATCGCTACAAGTACACCTATAACAGCGACTTGGGTTTTGGAATCAAGCGGAACCCATCATGGCTTGGCACTTTAGAAAGTCTACGAGAACGGCTGGATGACTCAGGAGATAGAGCAATTAGTTAAAGATAAGCAAGGTCGCCAGTACCAAATGAAAGGCGATTATGACAATGAATCCGGGCTTCTTGTCGTCAAGCTGCAATATCAAAATCAGGAAGTTGGTCGGCTTCAATGCCTCCTAGAATATCCGCCAGGAGAAATGAAAATAGGCGACTTGATTATCTCCGATGATGATGATGTCGTGGAGATCCCAAGGTGGCGGAAAGTATTTAAACTCAAACCTAGAAACTACCGCAACAAAGGACTAGGCACTTACCTTCTGAAGTTTGCGCTTGACTTCGCTCGCCAGAAGGGGATGACACACATCTACGGTTGCTTGACTCACAAAGATATCGCCACCACTCCAGGTCTTATCAACTGGTACAAAAAGCACGGGTTTGAGCTAGAGTCGCCTGCGCCAAAAGACCCTTCTACGACAGCGCATAGAATATCTCAACAGCTTTGAGCGAGTGGGGCGATGGTTCCAGCGAAAGCGAACGGACTTCTTCGGCGCAACGCGATCGCTCTTTTGCATCGAAAATTTCACGGTTTGGCAGAGATCCCGTGCGCCAACAATCACTAGCAGGCCTTGTAGCCTAGCCTATAACCAACTTTTCCCCTTTGCACCGCCAAGCCACCTTGAATTTAAAGAAGGTTAACTTATATGGAAAGAAATAAAATACTAATTGCAACAAAAACTTATCCTTCAATAAGCACCAAATACAAAGAAACTGTTTGTACGGCTGGAATCTTATTGGATGACGACGAAAATCCTAAAAGTTGGATTCGCATTTATCCTATTCGTTTCCGCGAGCTAGAAGTCGATAAAAAATTTCCTAGATGGAGTATTATCAGCGCTCGAATAGAAAAAAATGATAAGGATGCTAGACCTGAAAGTTATAGGATAGATGATGATTCTATAAGTGTCCTTAGAAAAGTCGGGACGGAGAATAATTGGGAAAAAATAAAATATTTCATTTTCCCTTTTCAGTTTGATTCCATCAATAGTATTAAAAAACAAAATAAAACTCTAGGTTTAATTAAGCCTAAAAATATAAGTAAATATTTTTGCAAGCCAGTAGAACGTGAATGGAGCGATAAGCAGCAAGCCGTGCAGGATCAGCTCGAGTTGCTCGATTTACTAGAACCAAGCAATCCATTGTCAACATTAGAGAAAATTCCTTATAAGTTTGGATATGAATTTACAGATAATGATGACGTTAAACACAAATATACAATCACCGACTGGGAAATCATGCAGTTGTACAGAAATTGTAGAGAACGCTCAAAATTAGCTGATTTATACTCTAAGGAGAATGAAGCATTGGAGAAAGTTAGGCAAAAACTCGAAAGCAGCTTTATGTATGATAAAGAGCTTTATTTTATTGTTGGGAATTTAAAAAGCCATCCCCAGAATTTTATGATTATTGGTTTAGTGTACCCACCTATAGTAAAATATGAACAGCTCAGTTTTTTCTGAATAAAAATGGCTATTATTGCTACAGAAGATGATTCTAAAACTATTTCTAATATGGATAGACTCATCCTGACTTTTGGTTATGGAAATAGAACAAACCACGAAGTTTTTTTAGATTACTTACATGAATTTAATGTCACTTGTGTAATAGACGTTAGATTAAGCCCTCGTGCTTGGAGTCGTCAATGGTACAAAGAGCAGATAGAAAAAATTTGTAGTTATAAAAAAATTAAGTATTTATCAAAAGAATCTCTAGGTAATACATCTGGTAAAAGTAACTGGATTCCTCCTGATTATGATAAAGCGCGTGAAACACTAATAGAAATTTCAAAGCTTGCTGAAGTCGGCACGATTTTACTATTGTGTGCTGAGATGGACTCATCTAAATGTCATAGAGTAGATGTTGCTTGCGAACTACAGAAGCTTGTTGATGTTCCAATTAAACATTTGAAGTAAACTAAAAAAGCACCGCCTCAATTAAAAACCTTCAAGCGTTACATCGAAAATTTCGTAGTGGAACACTCTCTAAAGCGTCAACTCTTACGGAATCAACAAAGAAGTGTTTTAACGCAAATCCTTGGCTCAAGTCTTGGCTCAAAAGTTGAATTCGCAAACAACTCGACCAGTTTGTTTGTCTACGCGATGCTATGGAGTATGTTCTATACTTAGCGTCCTAACCGCCCTGGCTGTTGCTATACTTCCACACTGCCTTGAAACACAAACTGAAAGTTTCTGCTTTCCGTAGTTTTACAATGCGTAGTTTAAACAAGCATTTCAGCAAAACTTCATCAAAACTTCATCTTTTGAGAGAAAAGAGGCTGCTAATTAAAGAATTTGTAAAGATAGACTCTGACCGAAAACCGTAGTGATAGTTCCTCCGTACAGTACACAGTCATTGTCAATCACCGTTAAAACTAAGCATATTTGCGTAGTTTTAGTTACTTGTTGAGCTTGGCTGACAAAACTAGAAAAAATTAGCAGTCGGAGAACTACCCATGAAACTAATTAAGCTTGGTACAGCGATCGCTGCATTAACTGTAGCTACGATGTTCGATCTGCTCGGCGTTGCCAAACCCGCAGAGGCAGTGACCATGAAGCTGATTGGTCTGAACGACGATAACAGCCTGGTTTTCTTTAACCGCAAACTTTCCAAGATTTCTAGCACCGTAAAGATTGCAGGGGTTGATGGGACTGTGCTAGGGATTGACTTTCGACCAGCCGATGGTCTCCTCTACGGTGTCACAGACAAAAACGGTATTTATACGATTGACACCACCACAGGTGCTGCGACTTTGGTAAGTAACCTCAGCGCTCCCTTCTCTGGAGGAGTCACGTCAGGATTTGACTTCAATCCAGTACCTGACCGCCTGCGGCTTGTTGGTAGCAATGACCAAAACCTTCGCATAAACGTGGACACTGGTGCAGTGATTACTGATGGAACCTTAAACTATGCATCTGGCGATCCCAACTTCGGAGCTAACCCCAATATCACCGCTGCGGCCTACACCAACAACTTCGCTGGGACAACTACAACCGCACTATACGGAATTGACTTTGCTCTCGACACATTGGTTCAGCAGAACCCGCCCAATGCTGGCATTCTGAACACGATTGGCTCCCTAGGTGTTGATTTCGGCGAAACTGGAGGATTTGACATTGTAACGACCAAGAAGGGAGGTAGCATCGTCAATAATGCCTTCGCAGCTTCTGGCTCGAACATTTACAGCATCAACTTGGGCACAGGTGCTGCTACGACACTAGGCACTTTCAGTGGCGGCGGCAATATTGTTGGTCTTGCTGCCACTTCCGTCCCTGAGCCTGGTACTGTTGGCTCTTTGCTCGGTTTCGGTGCGCTTGCCCTACTAAGTCGCAGCCGCCGTCGTGTCAAGTCAGCTAATTAAATATAGTTTCAAGATTTCATACTTTGCCTTTGTGCTTTTTGGGCTTTCAGTAGGGCGGGCATTGCCCACCCTACTGAACTTAAAAATCTACAGTTAATGGCGCACGAGGGAAGGGGATCACATCCCGAATATTGCCCATTCCGGTCATAAATTGTACTAAGCGCTCAAACCCCAAACCGAAGCCAGCGTGAGGAACTGTGCCATAGCGCCGTAGATCGAGATACCACCAATAATCTGCTGGATTTAGCCCTTGAGCTTGTATTCTTCGCTCTAGCACGTCTAGGCGTTCTTCCCGCTGCGATCCCCCAATAATTTCGCCAATTTTAGGAGCCAATATATCCATTGCGCGGACGGTTTTTTCATCGTCGCTCAAGCGCATATAGAAGGCTTTGATTTCTGTTGGGTAGTCAGTAAGGATAACAGGTTTTTTGAAGACTTCTTCAGCCAGATAGCGTTCGTGTTCTGACTGCAAATCCAAGCCCCATTTGACGGGATACTCGAATTTTTTATCGGCTTTTTCCAAAAGCGCGATCGCATCCGTGTAAGTCAACCGTTCAAACTCGTTGTTAATGATATTGTCCGCTGTAGCGAGAACGGAGTTATCAATTCGCTGGTTAAAAAACTCCATGTCTTCAGGACACGTCTCCAGCACATACTTGAAAACGTGCTTCAGGAAGGCTTCTGCTAAGTCCATATTGCCTTCTAAATCGCAGAAAGCCATTTCTGGTTCTACCATCCAAAATTCTGCCAAGTGGCGAGAAGTATTGGAATTTTCTGCTCGGAAGGTGGGGCCAAAAGTATAAACATTGCTGAATGCCATCGCCATGACTTCAGCTTCCAGTTGTCCGCTGACGGTGAGATAGGCAGGGCGTCCAAAAAAGTCTTTGCTGTAATCAATCTCCTGGGCGTTTGTGCGGGGGATGTCCTTTAGATTGAGGTTGGTGACGGTAAACATCTCTCCCGCCCCTTCACAGTCGCTAGCGCTGATAATCGGGGTATGAACCCAGAGGAATCCTCGCTCTTGAAAGAACTGGTGGATCGCATAGGAACAGGCATTACGGACGCGGAAGACGGCACCAAAGGAATTAGTGCGCGATCGCAAATGTCCAATTGTTCGCAAAAACTCAAATGAGTGACGTTTCTTTTGCAACGGATAGGTTTCGGGATCGGCTTCCCCATAGACTTTCACCGTTTCTGCCTTCAGCTCAATCCGCTGTCCTTTTGCCGGAGACTCTACCAGCACACCCGCAACTTCTACAGAAGCACCCGTGTTCAGCTGCTTAATGGTGTTCCCATAATCTGACAAATCCGGATTGAGTACAACTTGGAGATTAGCCATTGATGAGCCATCGTTGACTTCAACAAAGGCACATTCTTTCAATTCTCGCTTCGTTCGTACCCAGCCTTTGATCGTCAGCGGCTCATCTGGCTGACCATTTCGCAATATGTCTGCAATCCGTCGAGTCACCATGTTGTTATCTGTTGTTATCTGCTAAGTGAAGGTTCTCGATAGTTAAAGAGTTGAAAATTGAAGGTTGAAGGTTTAACTTTCAACTTGCCACCCTTCAACTTGCCACCTTTTCAACCTGCTAACCCCTACCCAGCGCAGGACTTCAAGATCCAGCCTACAACAATGCCAAGCCCTCCAAAGCGGACAGCTTGCCAAAAAGGTTCCTTTAGACTGTCCCAAGAAAATAGACGACTTTCTAAGTTAAGTTCTATAGTATCCAGCTCTTCTTTGATGCGCCGCAGCTCGACTTGAAGTTGTCGCTGCTGGGAAAGCTTTTGTTCCTTTTTTATCTGGTCTAATCGTTCCTGGAGTTCTGCTTGCCGTTGCTGGTCTTGCTGCACTTGGGCGTAGCGTTCTTTGAGATCGGCAAGCGAAGTCTCAACTTCCAACAGCGATCGCTCAAATTGCTCTTGATCCCCAAGTGGGGAAGGTGATGGCTCTGATCCTTTTGGACGGCGCGGCATACAGTAGAGTAGGGATAAATGCGAGTCTATCTTCAGTATGTCTCAACCGACCCAGCTTTCTAAAACCTCTGACTTGAACGAACTGAGTACCCTGGAACTCGCTCAAGCTCTGGCAGAACGCTTGAGTATTCAACCGAATGATTGGCATCGGCTCAAGTCTAACCGCAAAGTTCGTGCTGGTGAACAAGCCATCGCCGCATTGGTATTTCTCTTGAAAGATCAACCGGAAGAAGCGTTGGTGCGCTTTCAGCAGGCTTCTGGCTGGCTGGACAAGTCTATCTCAGCACCGCCTTGCCCAACTCATGGACACAACCGTTAGAAAAGCAGGGGTTGCCGGAAGCGATTTTTGACTTGCTTGCAGAGTCTGAGTTCCGTTCCCTGGTGGTTCCAGTGGACTTGATCGAAGATTTGGTGGAGGATACACATCCCTCTGCCGCTTTCTGCTTCGTCGTCAGGGAGATGTTGTTCGGGGTCAGAATGGCAATCACAGGGGGGAGAAAAGCCCGTTCCTTCGTCTGAAATTACCCACCAGTATTGTCCTTCTACCATCGAAAAGCGCACGGACACGGTCTTACTGGGATCGAGCTTATTGCCGTGTTTTGCCGCATTGACTAGCGCCTCTTGCAGCCCTAGCCGAATTTCTGCTTGCCACCGGGATGGAATCTGAGCTAACAGAAGATCCAGAACGGGACAAAGGTAGAGGGTAGAAGCGAAGCTTATCGTGCCCCAAGTTCGCCTTACCGGACGCTGTGAGATAGCAATCACTCAAAAAACCTCTAGACTTTCATTCAATAGAATTAACAGTCAGATGCCGAAGGGTATGCGCGTAGCGCTATACAGCTTTGATACGAGTAGTTTTGGACTCATCTTATGCGTACAACATCTCTTGCGTACAATTAGGGGAATCACAGGTAGATTCGAGATGATGTCCAGGCTTAAATACACCTATCGCCAAGCATTAATCATTGCGTATTTGTCCAGTATTCTCTTTTTTTAATCGAGGATACCAACTGCATTTTTCCGTTAGATTACTTGGCAAATTGCTAGCTTTCTGACGGATACGAATAATTTGCTAACTTCTGACCTCTAGAGGAGTGCTTTTTATCCCAAAATTTGTCGGGCAAACCACTTTCTCCATTGTAACAAAATCTTCTAAAAAAGCCACCCCAACGGTTAGTCAAGTACGCTACAAAGGGCTGTTATTGGCCCACAAGAACGGCGGCACATTCAACGTGAGACGTTTGGGGAAAGAAGTCAGCGGGTTGTACGCGGGTTAACTTATAGCCGCCCGATTGGCACAATAATTTGAGATCGCGGGCTAGGGTAGCAGGTTTACAGCTGACGTAGACAATCCGACTCGGCTGAATTTCTAAAAGGGTTTCTAAGACATCGCGACCGTCCTTCGGACGCCCTGGGCTAACGCATCCCTGCCGCGGGGGATCGAGCAATACAATATCTGGCTTCACCTCCAGCGTGGGCAGCAACGTCTCCACCGTCCCTTCATAAAACTTTACATTTGTGATTTTATTCAATTGGGCATTGAGAGTCGCTTGCTCGACTGCTTCTGGCTGTATCTCCAACCCAATCGCCTGCTTTACTTTCTGCGCCAACGGCAAGGTTAACGTGCCAATGCCGCAGTAGGCATCTACTAGCACCTCATTTCCTTGGAGATCCAGTTCATCAGCGATCGCCTGTAACAGCGCTTCAGCTTGCTCTGTATAAACTTGAAAAAAGGTGTCGGGACGCACTTGGAACTGTAAACCCGCGAATTCTTCGCGCAAGTAAGGTTGTCCGGCGATACAGCGGGTTTCCGTGCCAAAAATTGCATTGGTGCGATCGGGATTGCAGTTCAGCGAGACGCCCACTAGCTGGGGGTACCGAGTTAACCACTCCTGAGCTTGAGCATCGCTCCCGGCGAGATTCCAATCTTTGACGACCAAGGTTAGCAATATTTCGCCCGTGCGTCGCCCAATCCGCAGCCCTAGGTGACGGATTTTCCCTCGGTGAAGTTTTTCGTCGTAAATTCCCCAACCCCGCTCCTGGATGTCTTGCTTGACTTCTGCCAGGAAGGGATTCAGACGCGAGTCTTGAACCGGGCATTGATTCAAGTTAATCAGGTGGTGGCTGCCTTTTTGGTAATAACCTGCTTGGACTTGACCCGTAGATGACCGTTTTACCGGATAGGTCGCTTTGTTGCGATAGCCCAACGGATCGGCAGCGGCTAGGACGGGATCGACCGTTGGCTGGGCGATCCCGCCAATGCGTTCTAGGGCTTGGATCACCTGATTTCTCTTTGCTTCTAGCTGGTGTTGGTAGTCAATATGCTGCCACTGACAGCCCCCACACTTATCTGCCACGATGCAGGATGGACGGATGCGATCGCTAGATGCTTCCAAAATCTCGTCCAATTTGCCGTGGGCATATTGAGGTTTGACTCGCACTAAGCGCACAAGAACGCGATCGCCCGGAACCGTATCCGGGACAAAAACTACCCGACCTCCCAAACGACCCACTCCGTCACCGCTGTCACTAAGATCGCTGATGATTATTTCCACCAGTTGACCTTGTTGCCAAAGGTCTTCACCCGCCTCGCTAGAACCTGTATTTAGTGATTTTGTTAGTGACATATTATCTCTGTCTCTTTATTTGTGTCCCACGGACTCGTTAAACTACGAATGATATTCTGAATCATCCCGATAATCATGAGTGTAGTTAGCCAAGTTATTCTCAAAGCAGACGACGAACTTCGTTACCCCAGTAGTGGCGAACTCAACAGCATCAAAGACTTTTTGCAAACTGGCGCACAGCGGGTGCGTATCGCCAACACGCTGGCTGAAAATGAGAAAAAAATTGTTCAAGAAGCCAGTAAGCAGCTCTGGCAAAAACGCCCGGACTTCATTGCGCCAGGGGGAAATGCCTACGGGGAGCGGCAACGGGCGCTGTGCCTGCGGGATTACGGCTGGTACTTGCGTCTAATTACCTACGGAGTTCTGTCCGGTGACAAGGAACCGATTGAAAAAATTGGTTTGATTGGCGTGAGGGAAATGTACAATTCCCTCGGCGTTCCTGTCCCAGGCATGGCTGAATCTATCCGTTGCTTGAAAAAAGCCTCCCTCGACTTACTTAGCGAGGACGATGCAATAGCCGCGGCTCCTTATTTCGACTACATTATTCAAGCCATGTCCTGATTCTATCGCTATCAAACAGAACATGCGAGCGCGGGTGAAGAAGAAAGATTCTTCTTCACTTCTTGTCTTTATGCTTGTAGCGACATGCTTGTAACGACAAAAAACCGACAGTCTCTCTACAGAATCTGTCGGCTGGTCGTGTGTTCCCTATTGATGACTCGGCTAGAGTTCAGTCGTCTCTTAGTATGACCACTCAGCCATACAGGGAGAGCGATATCAATCATCTTCTTCTGTGATTGCGATCGCACAAGAAGATCGCTTACGAATGCGTAGGACAAAGTTGCAGGCGCAGTAGTATCTTGCGCGATCGCCCAAAAGACAAAAATCTCCCCAGCCTAAAAAAAGCCTAAAAAGGAGACCATAGTTTGCTAGCTCAGTGTAGACTCTTGGTACAAGATTGATACGCCAAAAGGAGCGCAACGAATGGAATGTCTTTCCTGAAAAGATTGCCTAGGGCAACCCTGGCGTTGCTTCTGGGTACTTATTGCGTATACGGCTGGTTGTTTTCCTTTACATATACCTGGGAGATTTTGCTGTTAGAGATAGGAGTAGCCTTGTTGATAGCTTTGGTTTTAACGGCTCCTATCAGGCTCTTAAGAATCTTTTTTGCCCGTTGGATGAATTCCGATACTAGAGCCTTCCTTTCAGTCATAACCGGAGCTTTGGCTGGGGTCTTTATCCTCACCTGGATTAATATTTTTGCCAATATTTTTGTTCTACTCTCAGCAGGTGCCCTAGCTAGACTAGACCTTCAAACTGCTAAATTCAATGCACTGCAAGCTTTTTGGATTCTCGTTGCCGTATCTTGGAGCGGGTTTGGTTTAGGCTTGATACTAAATCGTTTGTTGCTACATCCATCTTTTTAGCCAACGCCTCCATCAGCTTCTGTCTTGCCTTTAGTAGGCACAAACCATAGATTGCAGCGCTGATTGACTGACAAAAGGGCATGGGACTGGAACAAAAGCTAGGAGGGAAGCAGAGCTTGATTTAAGCTGATGAGTTACCACACTAATCGGTCAAATCAATGTCACCTACTTCCCGTCTTTATGATGCGTTGTGTCCTTATCTGGGTCAATGTGAGATTCCGTGGCAAGATGTGCGCCATCTGCAAACGCTCTGTTGGATGATGATTGGCATAATTCAAAGCCAAAATGTTCATCTCAATAGATTTGAGGTGTATGTCATCAGTCGGGCTAAAGTTGCTCAGTCGCACCAACCACGGTTTCGGCGTTGGTTATCGAATCGACGAATTGATGTTGTTTCAGCCCATCATGCCCTCATCAAGCAAGCTCTCTGCCAGTGGAAGAGCCAACGACTGTATCTGAGCTTGGACACAACCGTAGTGTGGAATTGTTTCTGCATCGTCTGGATTGGGGTGGTGTATCGGGGCAGAACGGTTCCGGTAGCTTGGCGAGTGGTGGCGCAATCGAGCAGTACGGTACGGTTGTGGACGCTTCAACGGGTGCTGCGGCAAGCGGCACGAGTGATGCCCCCTGGCGTAGCCGTTGTCCTGTTAGCAGACCGGGGCTTTGAGCAATGGCAAGTTGATGAAGTACCTCAAAGAAACCCTGGGTTGGCATTTTCGGATTCGCATTAAGCGCTCATTCCAGTTTCAACTTAAGGGGCAGTGGCGCAAAGTATCGTCGGTGGCGTTGCAACCGGGGCAAGCCTACTTCACTCCTGGGGTTGCAGTCGGCAAAACCAAGCCCTATTCGAGCGTCTATCTTGCATTTGCCCATGATAAGCAAAGTAATGAAACCTGGGTGATTGTGAGTGACGAACCAACCACCCTGCAAACTTTTGCCCAATATCGCTTGAGGTTTCAGGTGGAAGAATCGTTTTTGGACATTAAGTCGAACGGGTTAAAACTGGAAGCGTCAAGGCTGCGGGACAAGTTTGCCCTGTCTCAGTTGTGCGCTGTCATTGCCTTAACAATGTTATTTCTGGTATTACAAGGAGTGCAAGTCGTTGTATCAGGCAAGCGTCGTCAAGTCGATGCTCACTGGCAACGAGGGATGAGTTACCTCAAACTGGGTTGGAACTGGATTCGCCTTGCCATTACACAGCAATGGAAAATTCAGGTTGCTCCGTTTCTCCCTGGTGCACCTGACCCGCAACCTGCCCTTGCTTCCAAGCGACAATACGATGAATCCTGCAAGCGTGAATTTACGGTCCTCACCCGCATTCCTGCTTCTTAATTTTGTCAGTCAAGCAGGATTGCAGCCTATCGCGCCTTTAATTTCTCTCAATGGACACTGTAAATACCGTCACACAGGGCAAGTCAATGGGTGCTAGATTTCTGGAAACTAGAGTAAGCGTTTAACTGTCCTCTTGCTCTACAGCAGTCTTGCTGTGGGGCAGTTTTGTTTTTAACACCTACGAAGGAAAGTTAAAGAGAGCGATCTCATCTCTTCTGGTAAAGTCTACCTGCGCGGTATCCCTTAATCTTGCTCCGGTAGCTGAACCTGCACTCCGCCTTCCGGCGTAATAATGACTTTACCACCCAGCGCCTCAATCCGACTGATAGCAATCTTGCGCGTGCGATCGTCAATAACTGGATTTGTTAACACCAAAATCCAGCCAGACACTTGAGCCTTTCTGCTATTAGGGTTGCGAACTAAAAACTCAGATGTTTGGCGAGAAATTTCTGCTACTGATTTGCTTTCTGGATCGGAATAAACCTTCGCCCATTCCACTGCCTTCTCAAAGGATTGCCTTGCCGCTTGAGCATTTCCTAAAAACAACAATTCGTCCATCCCTTTGTAACGCCAAATAAAATAAGACTTGGGTGGAACTTGAGGAGTAAGTGACTTTAGCCCTTTTTCCATCAAAGCAACAGATCGTTCTGGCAGCGCTGCGTATAAAGAACTACTAGCTGAAAGAAAAAGATACGCTTCCCGAAATCTGGGATCGCGGTTTACTATTATTTCAAAATATTCTGGGCTGAGGGTATAGCCAGTAACTTTACGAACTTCATCATCACCAAAATACTGTGCAAATCCAAGAAATACCCAGTCGGCCAAAAGATTATCAAATCCAAAGTCCGGAAATTTCTGGAGCAAATTGAGACGGATGTTTTCTGCTTCTACTTCTTTTTCTAGTTCTTCTGCTGAGGCAATTTTTGCTTTTGAACTTAGTTTATTTAATTGAGGTATCTGTAATACTCCAATTGCCAAAACACACAGCAGGGCTAAGAAGGACGCACCTACTAGTTGACTGAAGCTTTGACGAAATCGAGAAAGCATTTATATCACCTGCTTAAAAGTAAAAAAGTATAACTAGTCTTTTAAAAGTTTAAAGTTTTTTCTTTATCGTTTGTAGCTGTATAAATAATATAATAAGATTGATTAAGTTTTTATAATAAATATGATATTTTCTTCTAGAAGTATATTAGTTTAAGATGATGATAGTCTAACTTTGATAAGAAATGATAAAAACTGAGTTGGAGTATGGCAACTTCTTTGGCTTCTGCTGATGCATATTGGAAATATCTCGAAAAGGCTTGTATTTGCCTCGATTCAAATGTGCGATCGCGTATAAACACCATTCTTGATGGTACTTCTTGGGATGACCCCACATCCGCCTTAGATTTAAATAATATTGCAGTAGTGGCACTCATTGAGGCAGAACAGTCTCACGAGCCATCTGTGCGTTCGCTTTATGTTGAGATGGCTTTAGAGGCATTAAATAGGGGGGCAGAGTTGGATGGTAATCCCCTCTGCACAGCTCATCTGGCTCTAGTCCTAGCCATGATTGGAGAAAGCGAACAAGCGATGCAGACAGCTTTTTCTACCTTTGTTGCTACCCTCCAGCCTGCTTATATCAATGATAAACCAATTGCTCTAGGTATAGTATATCTACCTCCTACTCCCACTAGCTTAATAGATTTCCAGTATGAGAAACTAGCTCAAATTCTGCAAATTGAAGATGGCTATTCTCAAGCACTGTTGTTATTCAGTGAAATTTTGTGTTGGGCAACTCTCGTCTTTTACAATAAAACAGGACTACGATTATTAAATTTAGCTGCTCAACTATCACCCGATTCCCTTGCAGTTAATCTAAAACTGGGAATTTCTAGTTTGATGAATAATCAATGGGAAGGACTCTTGTATTTAAACCGCGCTAGGCAAAAAGCAGCAAATTCGGCAATTATTCTGCAAGCGCTACATTTAGCTTATCGAGATATACAACAGATACAACCTGCTGGTTTATGGCTAGAAATTGGGCGAAATATCAGCAAGAAAATGCCAGATTCTGTAGAGTGGAAATGGACTAATAAAGAAGCTGACAGTTTACTAACTTATGTACCTTTTGAGGGCAAATTATTATTAGCGGTTGAACCAAGTTTACGCAGTATTGTAACCAGCGTACTGATTGCTGAAGGAGACTGGTTCGAGAAAGAAATGGAGTTTTGGCGAAACTGGATAAAACCCGGTATGACGGTTATCGATGTGGGTGCGAATGTAGGAGTATATACTTTCAGCGCTGCTTTAAAGGTGGGAGCGGAAGGATGCGTACTAGCTGTTGAACCTTTTTCAGGCTGCGTTCGTTGTTTGCAAGAAACCTGTAAAGTTAATGACTTAAGTTGGGTTAAAGTTTGTGCAGGAGCAGCAAGCGATCGCAATGGCACAGCCCGATTGTCTCTCCATGCTGCTAGTGAACTTAACGAAATAGTTTCTAGTGATGCAGAAGCAACAAACCAGCATGGTAATTTTGAGGAAATTGACTGCTTTTCTCTTGACAGTCTAATTGAACGCGAACATGTCAAGCAGGTTGATTTATTGAAAATTGATGCTGAAGGACATGAAATGAAAGTGTTAGAGGGAAGCAGCCAGATTCTCAGCGAATTTACTCCTGCTATACTTTACGAAAATATTGCAGGTAGTAAAAGCAGTAATCTAGCTGTTGCCGATTTTCTGACATCCAGAGGCTATCAACTATTTCGATATCAGCCTTACCTACAGCAGCTTATTCCAGTTAATTCTGCTGAAGATTTGCAAGGTAAATTGAATATAATTGCTTTGCACACCCAGGAATTATAAAACCTCAGTCGTTAATAATTATTAAACACTCAAAAGCGAGGAATATAAAATGTCAGTTTTTCTTTCCAGTTTAAAGAAAAGCGGTCACTTGAATCAGCTCCACCTAACTATATGTAATGTTGGTTCTCGTAAATTAGGAAGTCACGATGACTACACCAGCCTTGGCTGGGATATCTTTGCACCTCGGCTCACTATATACGGATTCGATGCAGATGTAGATGCTTGTGATGAAGCGAACGCTGAGCTTGAAGCTAGACAAATAAATTGGACAGAAAAACACATTCCCTTAGCACTGGGAAATTCTGTAGGAGAGTCTACACTCTATGTAACCAAACATCCCATGTGTAGTTCCTTATATCCACCCAATGAACCATACTTAGCTAGGTTTGGCGGACTTCCAGAGTTAGTAAATTTAGATTTTACTCTAGAAATTGAAACCACAACTTTAGATGCTTTTTGTCAAACAGAGGGAATCCAAGAGATTGATTTTCTTCAGGTTGATGTTCAGGGTGCGGATCTGCAAGTTTTGGAAGGAGCTTCTGAGATATTAAAACGCAGTACTCTGGCTGTTCAAGTTGAAGTTGAATTTTCTCATTTATACGATAAACAGCCTTTGTTTGCGGATGTAGACACTTATCTCCGAAAAAAAGGCTTTACATTATTTGACTTAGCTACTTCTTATCGTACTCGTGCGCGATCACCTATTCATTCAAGAGTTCGTGCTGGACAATTACTTTGGGCAGATGCGTTTTACTTCCGAGATTTGATTAGAGAGGATATCAGTATCCCTTTAAAAACACCAAAGCAAATTTTTAAGTTAGCTTGCATGGCCGATATAATGAATTTTCCAGATTATGCTCTGGAACTATTGGAGTATTTGACTCTGCAATATGGAACTGATGCAAATTATAATTTTGCTAACAATATCATTGAGAGTTTGGCTCAATTTCCTGGGCTGATACAGCAAGGATTAGGTTCCTTGCCTATTGTGGAAAAAATTCGCGATCGCGTTAGTGGCGATGTTCAAGGTTTGCTTGCTTAAGTACGATTGCCTTGAGTATACTTTTCCCACATCTGCTCGTAAGCCTTTTCCATTTCGCGGGTGAACTGCTTAGCATTCCACAAAGGAGCTGTTTGCCGCGATTGTTTCAGTTTCCAAGCAACTTGTTGCCGCAAAACTGCATCTTTCCCTAAACGAACTCCCCATTCTACATATTCTTCATCCGTCCAAGCGATACCTTCTGTTATACCTGCATTTATCATCATGCCGTAGCTGTTACGTGCAGAAAATTGCTCACCCACTCGCGTTACCAAAGGAATACCCATCCAGAGTGTTTCTAGAGTAGTTGTAGCTCCGTTGTAGGGATAAGTATCCAGTACCACATCAGCAACACCCAGGTTAGCTCGATGAACTTCTTCTGAAATGTCAATTGGCATAAATTTCAGGCGAGCGCAATTCACACCCTCCTCTTCAGCAATCTTTTCAAAAAAAGTTCGTGAAGATTTTTCATCAGATGGGCCTTTGATCAGAAAATAGCTATTAGGTACTTCTTTGAGAATCCTCATCTGTAGTCGTACATTATCGGGGTTCCGTTTATACCCCTTCTGTGCAACAAAGTACACGACAGCATCATTGGGAATATCTAGCTGCTCGCGCCGCAGAGTAGGCGCAGCTACTTCAAACCCATCAACTGCGACATAGGTATTGGGCAGCCGCCAAATAGTTTCTGTATAGTGTTCCTGAGCATAATCAGGCAGAACATAAGGATCTGCAATAAAGTAGTCAATGGATGGTAGCCCTGAAGCATCCCATCCTAACCAACTTACTTGAATTGGAGCAAGCTTTCTTGCAAAAATTTGACACATATGCCCAGATGTAATACTATCGAGATCGACTAGAATATCAAGTTCATCCTCCTCCATTTGCTTAAGAATTTCTAAGCCGAGAACATCAGCGCGGTAAGCACGATCGCTGTTACCAACAAACCAATTTTGGGTAAAATCATCAATCGATAAATAGCCTACAAGATAAGTGTGAATTTGGAACCGCTCCCGATCGTGATGCTTAAATAGCCAGCGAGATATCCAGCCCACCGAGTGTCTTCTTAGGCATTGAGAAACATAGCCAATTTTGATGACTTTTTTCTTTTCAGTTAATATTTGAGTAGAAGGCACCTTTTGATTTTCTTCTACTCTTGCTGCTTCTTTTATTGATTTTTGATGATTTTCATAGCAAATCTGAGCAATCTTATTTTGAATCAAGCGATTATTAGGAAGATCATCTTTGAAGTATGGTGCAAAAAATGGTGTTACCAAAAGAGATGGTAAATAGTCTACGTTTATATTTAGTGGCCATTCTTTTATAAGTGAAAACAGCAGTTCTTTATGTACTGCAAATGTCAAACACGATTCTTCCCAATACCCCGATGCGGACATCAATGCTCTAATTATTAGGTAATTGCTGTAAACCTTTTCCAGTAAAGATGTAGATGACTCATAGCAGTGCTTTGCTGTTTCTATACCTTTATCGTATTCATAACAGTTTTGATAAAAAACTGTTAGCTGTGCTTGAATTTGCGAAAGGTTATTACATCTATCTAGACACAATTCAGCATAGCGCGATGCTATTTTAGGTTGGTTTCCAGAGTAAGCAATTTTTATACAAGTAAGTATCACAATATCAATTATTGCTTGAGGCTCATTACCATAGTTTATGCAAGCCTCAGTAAATGCGAGAACTGCCGGATCAGCATAGGCATAAGTCATAAGGCTTACTAAGACTTGTTGCAATAAATTAAACTCTACATGGCATTTCTTTTCCTGCAACAACTCAATGATTCCTGATTCTGTTATATCTTTACCTGTAAAATTTTCCAGTTGAATAGAGAGTAAAACAATATGTAAGATATTGTTAGCATCTGTTGGAGCAATTTCCCGGATATGTTGACGGATAGCCCAGGCAATTTGATAATCTTCAATAACTTCTCGTCGCTCTGCTTCTGTTTGCAGAACTTGAACCAATTCCGCTGTCCACAGCTCTATTTCTTCTAGTTCTCCCTCTGCAATTCCCAGCATCCAAGTTGTCTGAGCCTCAGCTTCCTGCCCCTGCAACAGAAGCATTAATCCCAAATGCCAGTAATAAGCCTTTACTTCAGGTTCAACTGAAATTGCTGTCTCGTAAAGGTCTGCTGCTTTGCTATAAAATCCTTGAAGTAGGTATTGATTTGCTTGTTTTTGCCAATCTGTAGCAGTTGTCATAACTTGTGAAGAAGTCATAAAAATTTAAATTTTAGTATTAACTCAGGTATGTTTATTTTAAGCCCAAATTCTTAAAAAATAAGTGGGTGGGTAAATCTATACCACCCACTTATTTTGTCAAGTTTAACCTACCGTTTCCGTCATGCAGGTATTTGTTGGATAGTAATTACTGTGTACCACCAACTTGAACTTGGTTAGCATTGCATCCGGCACCAGCAGAAGTGCCAGTACCAACGAGGGGGGTCGTACCAAAACCGCCAGCTGTTTTGCTCTCACACAAAACGGCAATGCTTGTGTACTCACCAGCACCAGCAGTAGTGCCAGTACCAGCCAGAATCAGGGATACATAGCCAGTATAGTTTTTCAGAGGTGCAGTAATGTTGGAGGGTATACTAGAATAGCTTGACGCGTATGAAGCAGTACCTGCACCAGCAGTAGATGCACCGTATATATAGTTGACAGTTTGGGTTTTGATGCCAATGCCCGAAGCCGGGATAGCTGCCGAACCACCACCGATGAAAACGCTTTTTTCCGTGAAGTTTGCCTGCTGAGCTTTATTCAGGGAACCGACGTAAGTTTTGGCTTCAGACTGTTTGCCCTTGTTGGCTTGGCTAAGGAAGGACGGCAGAGCAATGGCAGCCAGAATACCGATGATGATGATAACGACGAGTAGTTCAATCAGGGTGAAACCTTCGTCCTGCTTTTTCTGGTTGAGGTGTTGCAGGAACTTGGCTTTCAGTTCGGTCTTCATGAGCGTTTCTCCTTGGGGTGGGGGATGCTTGACTTGTACTCCTAGATGTAACTTACCCACATCCGATCAATTTCATATCATCCTCCGCAAAAAATTTTGGTTGCCGTTTCCAAAGCTCTTACGCAGATAGCTCTAAAAGTACATAGCGAAAAAAATCTAGCTTGCTGAGAAGTTCTTTGACGTCGTTGAGGGCTTCCATGAAGGTCACAGGTTCCAAGGTTACAGGGTTCAGCGGTTTCACCTTGAGCCAGCGTTCCGTTAGGAATTTAATAGGCTTTGGTTCTTCCCACAGGGGTAGCAAGCAAATTATTACACTACTGTCTATCTGGACAGGAGCCATAGCTGGGTGGGTGACATAACCGCTAATTTCAAAAGCTTTCTGCTCCGCAAGGCACTTCAGGAGATCTTCTTTGACCTGAGACGTTCTAAGCTGAGGATGTAGATGTACTTGAGCTGCTTGCCAGTCAGCTAACTCCCACTCATCGACTGGCGTGAACGAGTCTGCGTGACCCGGATGACCACACCAGAAGTCTAACAACCGATGAATCGGGTGCATAAGTTCAAAAAGATGCAGCCGTTCCTCTGTGGAAACTTCTGGTAAACTCATCCCCCAAAAAGCTGGCAAATTTTCTGGTTCATTGAACAAGTCAGTGACATCCCAGTGTCGCCAGTTCACCATGCTGATAAATTCTAGATTCGCTGCTCTCAAAGCAGCAAACAACTCAAGGATGGTATAACCTTTATCACCTTGGAATAGGTAGTTCATCAACACTCCCTCTTTGCCATCTTCTCTTTCAAAGCTGGGATTCCAAGTTTTAGCTTTTATATCAACACCATCTTTTAAAGCCTTCATTGTTTCTACAGCTATTTCTATTTCCATCTCCTCGGGATTACTATCCATTAGTCCCATTATCTTGAAAATTCCTTGAGTACGGTAATGAGTAAATCTTTGCAAGGAACTATGCAAATTACTCCGAATAATGCCTTTTGGTTTTAGTACGGATTTCATAGCGGCTAAGGCAACGGATATATCTGGAAACAAATAAAGAAGCTCATCACAATTAATATAATCAAATTCAAGACCTAGGTTTGGTAAGTCATAAATTGAGAGAACATGAAATGCAGCGTTTTCAAATCCATGATGCTTTAGGCGTTGCCGTGCTAGCTTTACTGACTCTTCTGATATATCAATACCAATTATTTTTGCGCCTGGATTTGCTTCTGCCAATATTAAGGATTTGTAGCCCGTACCACAACCTGCATCTAAAATTAATTTTTCTTTAGTATCTATAACTTTTTGATTTCTTAAATAATAAGGTGTTACTAGATTATGAATAAAAAGAAAGTTAGCGTTGTCCTTAGGAGATTTATCTATTGGAATTCGGGGATAAGGTCCAAAGTCAAATTGCTGGCGAATTTTTTCTAGTAACTCTGATGTTTGGTCGTTCATGGGGAATACTTCCTGATACTGGAGTTTTGAACGTCTGGGAAGCAAGGCAAAATTTAGTTACTGCCAGCACTCCCCCTTCAATAGTTCCCTTTTCCGGGCAAAAATATACAGCTAACGAAAGTTTCTTGCGCTCATCGTCTCACCAGACAGTTATACTAGATAAAGCGTAGTCGTTATGAGTTTGTATAACCTTATGACCAACCCAACCGTAGAGAACTTGGTGATTATTGGTTCTGGCCCCGCGGGGTATACCGCTGCTATCTATGCGGCGCGGGCGAATCTGAAACCCTTTGTGTTTGAAGGCTTTCAAGCTGGGGGGCTACCTGGGGGGCAGCTGATGACCACGACGGAAGTGGAGAACTTTCCGGGGTTTCCAGAAGGGATTACCGGGCCAGAATTGATGGATCGGATGAAGGCGCAGGCTGAGAGATGGGGGGCTGAGTTAGTTACCGAGGATGTGATTTCGGTGGATTTGAGTCAGCGTCCTTTTATTGTCCGCTCTGAGGAACGGGAAGTTAGAACTCATAGTATTGTAATTGCTACGGGGGCGACGGCGAAGAGGTTAGGGCTGCCCAGCGAGCATGAATTTTGGAGCCGGGGGATCTCGGCTTGCGCGATTTGTGATGGTGCGACACCGATCTTCCACGGTGCGGAACTGGCTGTGGTTGGCGGGGGTGACTCAGCGGCTGAGGAATCAGTTTACTTGACTAAGTATGGCGATCGCGTTCATATGCTGATTCGCGGCGACAAGATGCGGGCAAGTAAAGCAATGCAGGATCGGGTGCTGAATAACCCTAGGATTACGGTTCACTGGAACTCTCAGCCAGTGGATGTTGTCGGTGAAGATGGTCGGATGACCGGGATTAAGCTCAAACATACTCAGACTGGTGAAGAGAGTGTTCTCCCTGTTAAAGGATTGTTCTACGCAGTTGGTCATCAGCCCAACACCTCCCTATTTAAGGGGCAGATGGAATTGGATGAAGTTGGTTACATCGTGACGAAGCCTGGTTCGGTGGAGACGAGTGTAGAAGGTATCTTTGCTGCGGGGGATGTCCAGGATCGTGAATATCGTCAGGCGATTACTGCGGCGGGTACTGGGTGTATGGCAGCAATGTTGGCGGAACGATGGCTATCTGTTAATGGTTTGCTCCAGGAGTATCGTCAGCAGATACATACGTCTGAAGAGCCAGATACACCGGCAGATGAGCCTGGTGATAAGATAGCTGAGCTGAATCCAGAAGCGGCGTTTAACCCGCAGGCGACGAGGCATGAGGGTAGCTATGCGTTGCGGAAGCTATTCCATGATAGCGATCGCCTGCTGATGGTCAAATATGTCTCGCCCAATTGCGGGCCTTGCCATACGCTAAAGCCGATCTTAAATAAGGTGGTGGATGAGTTCGATGGCAAAATCCACTTTGTAGAAATTGACATTGCGGAAGATAGAGACATTGCCGAGAATGCTGGTGTTACCGGAACGCCTACAGTGCAGTTCTTCAAAAACAAAGAATTAGTGGGTGAGATGAAGGGCGTTAAGCAAAAGAGCCAGTTCCGCCAAATGATTGAGCAATATGTCTAGCAAAGGTTTTAGGAATCAGGCGCATAGAATTCGCAGCTATACCAACAAAACCCGCTAGACAAGGGTTTAAAATGAAGTCCGCGTAGCATCCGGACTTCGCTTTCTGTTCCCTT
Organism: Trichocoleus sp. DQ-A1; assembly: GCF_039961955.1. Taxonomy (NCBI): domain Bacteria; kingdom Bacillati; phylum Cyanobacteriota; class Cyanophyceae; order Leptolyngbyales; family Trichocoleusaceae; genus Trichocoleus; species Trichocoleus sp. DQ-A1. The sequence goes on along the minus strand of NZ_JAMPKE010000030.1, from coordinate 8,476 downwards.
CTTCTGAAGGGGGGTTGGCGTAGCCGCGATTTATCATCGCCAGGATATATTGATGACCCCGACAAAACTTCCCTTACCTCGACTTTTACGTTTATCTGGGCGTCCCAGTCTCTCCATGCAGATGATGCGGGTGGGAATTGTTATCACCTTGATGTTCGTGCTAATAGCTTTTCTCACTCCCGCATTTCAGGCTTGGGGATGGGTGCAAAATCCCTTGGAGTCCTTAGCTAATCCGATTCATGAGCCGCCCTCGTGGCGTCATTGGTTTGGTACCAGTCGCCAAGGGTACGATGTTTTCTCGCGCACCCTATTTGGGAGCCAAGCGGCGCTGCAAGTGGTTATCTTGGCAACCGTGTTGAGCCTTGTCATCGGGGTGCCGTTGGGTTTAGTCAGCGGTTATTTGGGTGGTAGGTTGGATCGGGTGCTGCTATTTTTGATGGATACAATTTATACGTTACCGGGGCTGTTGCTGTCGGTGACGCTGGCGTTTGTGGTGGGACGAGGGGTCTTAAATGCCGCGATCGCCCTCAGCATTTCCTACATTCCCCAATATTATCGAGTCGTCCGCAACCATACGGTTAGTGTTAAAACAGAACTGTTCATCGAAGCCGCTCAAGCAATGGGGGCAGACACTTGGAGGGTTCTCTCTCGCTACCTGTTTCTTAATGTGATTCAGAGCGTGCCTGTATTATTCACTCTGAATGCTGCCGATGCAATTTTGATTTTGGGCAGTTTGGGTTTTCTAGGGTTAGGGCTTGCCGATCAGGTTCCTGAATGGGGCTACGATCTCCGTCAGGCGCTGGATGCTCTGCCTACTGGCATTTGGTGGACAGCGCTTTTCCCAGGCTTAGCGATGACGCTGATGGTGGTAGGGTTGTCTCTGGTGGGAGAAGGATTAAGCGAGTTTGTGAATCCCCGGTTGCGGAGAGAAAATTGGAACCAAAAATCCCCTGAATAGAGTCAAATATTTTATCGGTAATGGGTAATCGAATTTATACAATGACCCATTACCAACGATCCATTACCAATAAGCACTGCTGCTGAGATATGAAAGACAATATTTCTTTAATTGCTGCCGCTACAGGTGGTTTTATGTTATCTATTGCGATCGCTGGGATACTTAGGGCGGCACCTGTCACAGGTTTGAAGGTGCAAGCCAGTCCCAACACGGCCCAAGTATCGGATTTGCAGCTTAAACCTGTTTATCCCGATGAAACTGTTAGTTATACCCTGAATGAAAGGTTTTCTGTAAAAAATTCAATGCGCGTTCTTCCACAAATTAAGGGGGCGTTGAATAGTTTTCACACTTTGACGGAAAAAAGTAAATCTGCTTTGGGAGAAAAAGCTATCTCTGAGGTAGGGAATACTGATTGGGAAGTTCAAAACTTGGGCTTTACTAACTGGGTTGCTTCCGTTGAAGGGACAATTAAAAAGCAAGATTATCAGATGAAAAAGCTGGAGTTTGAATTAGCGAAAAAGCAGTATGAAGACAAAGAAATTGTAAAAGCAGTATTAGACCAGAAAGCGGTAAGTTATCAGCAGGCTAAGCAAGAATTTCAAAAGTTCTGGAATTCCTTTAAAATTTCAGACTGATATTAAGGGTCGTGGATTAAATAACTGACAAACTTCACCTTCTGTAGGGGCATTGCATTGGATTGCCCCTACAGAAGGAATTGGGACTTTATAAATCAGCGCTAAAGGTTGGGAAAAGTGACAAATGGCATGAATATAGATAAGTGGTATTAGTTTTTGGAAATTAGAAGAACGGTTGTGGTGAATCGGGAAGTAATTGGCATTGATTTGGGGGGAACGGCAATTAAGCTGGGGAGGTTCCGCGAGGATGGGACTTGCTTGGAGTCGTTGAGTGTGGCGACACCGCAACCGGCAACACCGACAGCGGTTTTGGATGCGATGATAGAAGCGATCGCGCAGCTCGATCCAGCAAGACACGCGATCGCGCTCGGTATCGGTACCCCTGGTCCCGCCGATGCATCAGGTAGAATTGCCAGAGTAGCAATTAACCTCGCAGGTTGGCATGATGTGCCCCTCGCAGATTGGTTAGAAGCCAAAACAGGTTTACCCACAGTTCTGGCTAATGATGCTAACTGTGCTGGGATGGGAGAAGCTTGGTTAGGAGCTGGACGCCATTACCGGAATTTGATTCTGCTAACACTCGGTACAGGTGTGGGGGGTGCGATTATCCTCGATGGGAACCTGTTTGTGGGTCATCAAGGTGCCGCCGCTGAGCTAGGATTAATTACCTTAAATCCAGAGGGTCCGCCCTGTAATAGCGGCAATCAAGGCTCTTTAGAGCAATATGCCTCAGTAGCCGCCATTCGCCGCCGCACAGGGTTAGAACCAGAGGAACTGGGCAAGCTGGCAAGCACAGGCGATCGCCAAGCATTAGAATTTTGGCAAAGCTACGGACGCGATCTCGGTGTTGGATTATCAAGTCTTATCTATGTTTTAACGCCGGAAGCGATTGTCATTGGCGGCGGCGTTAGTGCAAGTGCAGAATTTTTCTTTCCGGCTGCACTTGCAGAAATTGAGCGGCGGGTGCTGAAGAGTTCCCGTGAGGGTTTGCACCTATTAAAAGCTGAGTTAGGCAACCAAGCTGGAATGGTTGGGGCGGCAAAATTGGCTTGGCAAATTTTGAAGACTGAAAGTTGAGGGTTGAGGGCTGGGGACTGAGGGTTGAGGATTGAGGAGTGTTAGTCTCAGCACTTGTCGTTCTCCCTACTGGTTAAAATGAGTGCCCGGTTTTCTGTTTGATATATTCCAAAATTTTCTGATAGCAATCCGGGTCATTCTGCTTGTTGATAATGATGGGAATAGCACTATTCGGCAACCAGAACGTGAGCCTACCGTTAGAAGAATAGGAAAAGCTACTGATACGGTTGAGATCGACTACATATTCATTCCGTTCATAACTAACTTTGATCCAAGATGCTGCCAGTGAATGGAAGCTAACTTGTTGAATATAGTCCATTACTTGCTGATAGCCATCCGGGTTACTTTGACGGTTGATAATAATTGGGATGGCACTATCAGGCAACCAAAAAGTTACCTTACCGTTCGGGGTGCAAGCGAAGGCACTGATGCGGTCAAGATCGATTACATATTCATTTCGCTCATAACTCACTTTAATCCAATACGCCACATGACCTCCTCACATTAAGGTGAGTTCTGGCACTGACAACGCTCCCCCGCGCAAGTGGTTGGTGGAAAGCAGGACGTGAAGCGATCGCTTTCCGTCCTGCTGGAATTGCCAGCAACTGTTAAGATACCTCAGCTGCTTGGAGCGTCGCATCTTCTTGGGTAGGCTGTGAGGAGTCAGAACGAGCAAGTCCGGGGTCAAGCTGGGCTAATGCCGCTTGAATCAATCCCTGGAACATCGGGTGGGGATTACTGGGTCGAGAGCTAAATTCCGGGTGGAATTGGGTGGCAATAAAGAAAGGATGGTTAGGTAGTTCAATAATTTCCACTAATCGCCCATCCGGCGAGGTACCGCTGATCGCATAGCCGGTTTCTAAAAACAGGTTGCGATAAGCATTATTAAACTCATACCGATGCCGATGCCGTTCGTAAACCACTTCTTCTTGATAGAGCCGGAAGGCTAGAGTATTGGGCGCTAAACGACAAGCATATAGCCCCAAGCGCATCGTGCCGCCCAAATCCACCACATCTTGCTGTTCCGGCAACAGGTTGATCACCGGATTCGATCCATTCGGGGCAAATTCAGCACTATTGGCATCTTCTAATCCTGCGACGTGTCGCGCCCATTCAATCACCGAACATTGCATTCCCAGACACAAACCGAGGAAGGGGATCTGGTTTTTACGGGCGTATTCAATCGCCGCAATTTTGCCATCGACACCCCGAACGCCGAAACCTCCAGGTACTACAATGCCGTTCACACCAGCCAGGTAAGTTTCAGCACTGCCCGATTCGATGCTTTCCGAGCTAACCCAACGGAGGTTAAGGTCACAATTCATTGCGATCGCTGCATGGCGCAAAGCTTCCAACACTGAGAGATAGGCATCTGTTAACCTTACATATTTACCAACGATGGCAATCTCTATCCGGTGAGTTGGATGATATAGGCGATCTACTAAGATTTTCCACTGGCTCAAGTTGGGTTGGCGTTGCTCTAGTTGCAGCAATTCTAGGGTTTGCTGTGCTAGTCCTTCCCGTTCTAAAATCAGCGGCACTTCGTAGATACTTTTGGCATCTTGGGCTGTAATCACGCACTCGACGGGAACATCGCAGAACTCTGAGATTTTTTCTTTGAGTCCTGGATGTAGAGGGCGATCGCATCTACAAACTAAAATATCCGGTTGAATCCCGATCGACCGCAATTCCTTCACCGAATGCTGCGTCGGCTTGGTTTTCATCTCCCCTGCTGAGGGAATCCACGGCATCAGGGTTACGTGCATATACAGCACGTTATGACGCCCCACATCTTTGCGGAACTGACGAATTGCTTCCAAAAATGGCAGGGATTCAATATCGCCCACCGTGCCGCCAATTTCCGTAATCACCACATCCGGGTTGGTATTTTTGGCAACTCGCTGGATGCGATCTTTGATTTCATTCGTAATATGGGGAATTACCTGCACGGTGCCCCCCATATAATCGCCACGACGCTCTTTATTGAGTACCGCTTGGTAAATCGAGCCAGTTGTAACGCTATTGAGCCGAGACATGGACGTATCGGTGAAGCGTTCGTAGTGCCCCAAGTCCAAATCCGTCTCGGCACCATCTGCCGTTACGAACACTTCTCCGTGCTGAAAAGGACTCATCGTCCCCGGATCGACGTTAATATACGGATCTAATTTCAGGATAGAAACCGAATAGTCACGCGACTTCAGCAAGCGTCCTAAACTTGCTGCTACAATTCCCTTGCCAATACTGGAAACCACGCCGCCGGTGACAAAGACAAACTTAGTCATAAAATGCTTAAAAGAAGAGCCATGTCGGCAACCCACCCCGTTAATTGTGCCACAGTCTTAACGAGTTGTTCGTTGCTTGTTGTTTGCAGTCTGCGATCGGTGATCGCTGGTTTGTAAAACCTTGGCAGAGTGGCTTTGTTGGCTGCCTTATCACCTATCCTATAGGAACGATAACAAGGCTAACAGTTGCTTTGCGATCGCTTATAGACCTTCAAACCCCTCAAAGGACTGACGACGGACAATTCCCACGCTTGGGCGATCGCGCTTTTGGTACGGTTTAACCCCTGAGTGACACTATTTTTGGCTTTGACTGATACCTCCCGACTTCGCTGCTAGCATTCTGGTATTAGCACTTTGCCTTTACCGGAAGTTAGACGAAATCGATAGCTTCGTTCCTTTCAATGCCATCAATCCCACTCGTTTTCCTGCCAATTAGATTCTAAACTATTGATACCTGGTAATGCTTCGACCTCTGTAAATTGCTTGACAATTAAAATACTATTAACTGGATAATCGGTGGGCTAAAACACTAGACATGGCTAAAGTTTACGATGAATTAAATCAGAATCTCCGAGACTTTATTCAGGAGCAGAAAATCTTCTTTACCGCGACTGCACCGAAAGAAGGTCGGATTAATTTGTCGCCGAAAGGAATAGATACTTTCCGCTGTATTGATAATAATACAGTGGCTTACCTTGATTTAACTGGGAGTGGCAACGAGACCTCCGCTCATTTACATGAACCAGGAAATGGGCGGATGACTATCATGTTTTGCAGCTTTTCTGAAAAGCCTTTGATTCTTCGTTTATACGGTCAGGGAAAAGTAATTTTTCCAAGACATGAAGCTTGGGAAAAATTTTATTCCTTGTTTACGCCAATCTTAGGAGAACGTCAGATCGTGGTACTTGAGATAAAATCAGTACAAACTTCATGCGGATATGGTGTGCCCATTTATGAACTGAAAGAAGAAAGAAAAACTATCAGAGAATGGGGTGAAAAAAAAGGGAAACAAGGAATCTTTGACTATTGGTGCGAAAAGAATCAAAAGAGTATCGATGGACTCCCCACAAAACTTTTACAAGATTAAAGAAACTTTTTTACTAATTTTATCCTCTAATTGATGTAAGGAACTTAGGATTTAACATGAGAAACATCCTGGGATTGGCTGTATTAGGGGTGGTTATGGCAGCACCAGTATCGGCAAAACAATCTCTTTACGTTTCCTATCCTCCTGCTAGCCATAAAACCACAGCTGACCGAATTTTCTTAATTGGCACAGCTCCACCGCCAGGAAAAGTGTTGGTGAATGGGAAGGCGATCGCGCGGAGCAAACAGGGGCATTTTGCTCCCAGTTTTCCGTTAAAGCCGGGAGAGAACCTCTTTACGGTGAGCTATCAAGGTCAAGCCGTCAAACTTAAAGTTACGCGGGCTGCCGCCCGCCCTGAGCCACCAAAGGGGTTGGCATTTGCCAAAGATTCCCTGACTCCATCGCAGGATCTCGCCAGACTGCCGGGTGAGTTGCTGTGTTTCGGCGCAGTTGCTCCTGCTGACGCCAATGTTTCCGTCAATTTGGCGAATCAAACGATTCCGCTAACTAACCAGCAGCAGGTTGTACAGCTACCAGCGAATTCCGCTGCCTTAACTGCACAAAATCAACCTTATGCTGTCGCTGGGGCAGGACACTACCTGGGTTGTGCAGCAGCGGCGGCGGCGGCTGATTTGGGTCGTCCCCAGTTCAAAGTAGAAAAAAATGGGCAGATTGTGAGTCAGGAGGGACCGGCGAAGATTCAGATTCTCTCTCCAGCACAGCTAGAGGTGGCTGAGGTGATTGTTGATGCCGGGGTCGCCCGAACCGGGCCAAGTACAGATTATTCTCGCCTGACACCGCTGCCGAAAACTACGCGAGCTACAATTACAGGTCGAGACGGGGAATGGGTGCGCTTGGACTATGGCGGCTGGATTAACAGTAAAGAAGTTCAAATTGTCAAAGGTTCGGTGCCACCGCGATCGCTGATTCGCAGTATTCGCGCTCGGAAGATTCCCGGTGCCACAGAAGTCATTTTTCCCTTACAAGTGCCGGTACCGCTCGTTGTGCAGCAGGGCGATCGCACGTTGACATTAACGCTGTATAACACGACGGCGCAAACGGACATCATTCGCCTCGACCCCGATCCCGTCATTTCTCGCCTGGATTGGCAACAGGTCGCCCCAGAAACCGTTCAATATACGTTTAATCTCAAATCCGCCCAGCAATGGGGTTATACGGTGAGATATGAAGGCACGAGCCTGATTTTATCTCTGCGCCATCCCCCTCGTCTCACCTCTGGCCCCTCCCCTCTCCGTTCTCAGTCTTCCAACAAGCCTTTATCTGGAATCAAAATTGTTCTCGATCCCGGACATGGCGGTGAAGACAGTGGCGCAGGAGGGCCAACCGGCTATCCCGAAAAAGAGGTGACGCTCACCATGTCCAAGCTGATCGCCACTCAGCTGATTGCACGGGGTGCCACAGTGTACCTGACGCGGGAGGTTGATAAGGCGGTGTCGCTGCCAGAACGGGTGGCAATTATTGACGCAGTGAAACCGGCAATTTCGCTTTCAATTCACTACAATTCCCTCCCCGATGAAGGAGATGCCCAGAATACGCAGGGTTTTGGGACTTTTTGGTATCATCCCCAAGCCCACAGCTTAGCGATGTTTCTGCATAACTACATCGTGACTCAGGCGGGGCGTCCTTCCTACGGCGTTTTTTGGGATAACTTAGCCCTCGCGCGTCCTGCCTCTGCACCCTCTGTATTGCTGGAATTAGGTTTTATGAGCAATCCGGAAGAATTTGAATGGGTGGTCAATCCGCAAGCGCAGCAGAAGATGGCGGCAGCGATCGCTGAAGGCGTTACCCAATGGTTCAAAGTCGCTCGGTAAATACTCTTGTCGGCAGTAGGCTGGGTATGGGCATTCCTTTTGCAATGATTTGGGCAATGAATTCCCATCCCAGCAATACTAATTAAGTGCCTAATCGGAAGTCTTCGCTTCTGCGGCTTGTCTGACTTGCTCAATTGTCAAACTTAAAGCCTCTGCGACCTGTTCCACAGTCAACCCTAATGTCAATAATCGAGACACTGCTTCTAATTTTGCTTCCAGTTTACCCTCCTCGACGGCGTCTTGATAAACTCTAGTTTGCTTTAACTCACTGAATCCAAACATTGCTTCCATCTCCTGGCGAGTCATTTGTGGAAACTTATACAAAACTATTGTCTCAATCAACTCTATAACTTGTCGCCTGATGGCTTCATCAGCAATTTCTTGACTAGCTTTATTCAGTAGCTGCCTTGCCAACTCGGTGGCTTTCTTTTTAGTTTCTACGACTAATTTCACCACTCCCACGCCAAGAGATCGATCTGCCGCTTCTCCTAACGGTGCTTAAACGAAAAACAAGACTCTAAAAAGGTATAATACAGGCATGGCAACCATTTCACGTTATGGTTTGATAAATGAAAGAGACAACTCCCGCCGCCATGCCCCCTTGC
>NZ_JAMPKE010000029.1:0-73149 GCF_039961955.1 Trichocoleus sp. DQ-A1 | reverse complement strand
AATCATCGACGTGGCAAAACAAAGCTTCTAAACTAAGCATGGGCGGGTAGATACTTGAGAACTCAGCACTTTCAGCGTATCTGCTCCGCCCTTTTTTATCCCGAACTCACGTTACTTACAGTTTCTATGCAGCTTAACGTGTTCTTGAAGATACATTTTGTCAGCACTCAGCGCTTTGGATTTCACTGGAAAATAGGGCTGTCAGGATGGAGTCTCCTCGCCCATGCGGGTACTGACTCTTTTGATGCGATCGCGCACCGTTATCCTCGGTTAAGTCGAGAGAAGGGGAGAGAACTGCCGATCCAAGTATGCGAGCGCCTTTTGCCCCTACATCATCCTCAATATTGCGTTTTGTAATACTTTTATGGCTCTTTTCCAGATCAAATCCTAAAATGCTATCATCGCAAATGAGAGTTGATTCGGTTGCAAGGTTTTGTTTTTATTGACTGGCTTTTTCGTCTTGGTCTTAACAGACTCCTCTCCGAAATCTAAATCTCCACGTTCCTATGATTTTGGAGTCGATCTATGTCTATTTATGTAGGTAATTTGTCTTACGACGTTACCGAAGCCGATTTAACCGGCGTTTTTGCAGAATATGGTTCTGTAAAGCGGGTTCAGCTACCCACTGACCGCGAAACAGGTCGTCCGCGCGGCTTTGGTTTTGTGGAAATGTCTACCGAGGCTGAAGAAACAGCTGCCATTGAAGCCCTGGATGGTGCTGAATGGATGGGTCGTGACATGAAAGTGAATAAAGCCAAGCCCCGCGAAGACAGAAGTTCGTCCGATGGTGGCGGTCGCAGAAACAACAGTTTCTCTCGTCGCTACTAAAACATAAAGAAGAAGCCCCCATTTCTGGGGGCTTTTTTATTGGTCGCTGGAGTGGGGGCGCGAAGGGAGCGCGCCCCCACTCCAGATTCGTACTCCAGACAGGTGGAGAGTTTAAGGTCTGGGGGGATTACCACACTGCGGGCTAGGATTATTTAAACATAGCCAAATTCCTGGCATGAGGTCGGTGTTGTTGTTGTTCATAGTACTTGTGGTTGAAGGACTAGCTGCGGGGCTAGCTTCAGGACTGGCTTCAGGACTAGCTTCAGGACTGGCTTCAGGGCTAGCTTCGGGACTGGCTTCAGGACTGGCTTCGGGACTATCTTCGGGACTATCTTCGGGGCTGGCTGGCGCATCTTGAGCGAATAACTCTTGGCTACTCACAGTTAAATCAGCTTGCTCGGAGCCACTACCAGCATTGGAGTGATTATTAGGACTATTAATTAGTGCAGTAGCTGGAAAACTCAGCAAAATTCCAGCACTCACAACCAACATCATGCCAACTCGCGTTTTAATTTGAGTTTTAAGATCTTTATTCATCGGTATCTACTTGGTTTCTCCTAAAATCGGGATGCACTTGATTAAAACTCATTCCTCTGTAATCGTCTTCCTACTTCCGATAGAAGTAGAAGTAAAGTATACTCAATGCTTAAGTAGTGGGCACTCCTTAATAAGATTTGACGAGAGCTAAACCACCAAAATTAGTATTTGTTGTTTTTTTTGCTGCTAAAGTTAAGCTAAAATTATTATTTTTCAACGAGCAGTATTGGGGCAGTCCCTACGTTAAAAAAATTCTTTTTCGAGAGTTGGTATCGCGGTTTTCGCTAAGTGTGCGCTCCACATTGAACCTCAAACCAAACCCCACTCGGCTTTCGGAGAGAAGCCGGAGGGAGTTTAAACTATACTGCATCCAAACGAAAATTGCTATATAGTTTTCTATGCAAGTAGGGAATCGGAAAGTTAAGTAGAAGCTAGAAAATATTTAAAAGTAGATTACCTGGATTTCGGTAGCGTTGATAACAAATTGCCAAAACAAATTGCCAAACTGAGCTGTCATGATGAGCATAGCGATGAATGCACTTTTCTGAAAGCAAGTAGAGATTAATCCATTGCTGCTAGCACCGCCTTGGGTGCTAATTTATCTTTAAACCAAACAATTCTTGCCGGTACATCGTTCAATTTAACACCGGCTTTCTCCAAATTTAGCCGCTCAGAAATCGCTAAAATTAAGTTCTCGCATTCAGCGCGACGCACCTGGGAAAACTTCTTTTGCAAGTATTCGGGACGCCAGTAGCCGACAATTTCGAGTAAGAACGTGCGACCATCAGGATGCACTAAGCGAAAGTCAGGAATCATGACACTGCCTGGAATGGGGATAAGGTCAACTTCTCTTTCTAATACCCATTCACTTTTCAGCGCGTCCCAGCGGTCGGCAAAAGACGCCTCTAACATACTGTCATAGGGCTTGCCAGGTGGATAGTGGGATACTAAACCACATTCAGAATTCAGCGTAAAGCGTCCGGTTTTCCAGTTGCCAGTGAAGGCGTCGCGGTTTTGCAGAGTGGCGCTGAGACTCCATTTAGTGACGTGGAGTAAAGCTGGGAGGAGTTTAGCGATCGCTAACCCATAGCGCGTACTCGGCTTAAATAAACTGGTAGGGCCATCCACTGTTATCGTGAAGCCATGATCCGCATCGCCTTCAATATATGCCATCAATTGAAATAATTTGAGATAGCGGAATAACAGCTTATATTCGCCCGGAACGTTGCGGTGAGCATTCAGGGTAATTTGACTCGCACGATAGAAGACACCCTGCACCTGGGATAAATTGTAGCGGTGCAACAAATTTTCGGGCGTGGGAGTGTCAAACTGAGTGAGAATGCGATTCTCGGCTAAATCGGCGTAAAGTCCCATGCGAATTTGACTTGCCAGCACTTCTCGATCGAGTTCCTGGCTGAGTTTGTCCGCTAATAAGCTTAGTGTCTGCGCCGACGCTTGGGGACTGGGAACAGATTGAGCCGCCAGCGCAAAGACTCGTTCCCGCAATTCTTGCGGTTCCAAGGGACTGACGATTTCAAACGTACACAAACTGCTTTTGAGAATGTGGGCAAGTCCTCGCTTCAGGCGATAATCTGGACTATCGCCTTCTAATTCCAGCAACTGGCGATCGAGTTCTCCCTGCGTACAACCAAGCGCTTCCTGAAAACAGGTAATCAGATCGGATGCAATCTCTAGATGCTTATCATCTATATTTAAGCGCTTTGGGACTATTGTTTCGCCATTTTGACGGTGGATTAAAAGGTCGGTAGGTAACATTTGGATTTAGATAATTGCTAATTGCTAATTGCTAATCGCTAATGGGTGGTTCATCCTCCTCTCCCCATTTTGCCGGTGACTCCGCTGCTCGCTTAGCGACATTAGAATTTACCCCATAAATCGGTTTCGACGGCAAAATCTCCAATTGTTTACCTTTCTTCTCCTCTCTTTCTTCGCGTTCTCTGCTCCTTGGCGGTTCGTTTTTCTTATCTCCCCGCCGCCGCTGGGATGTACCTTCCTCGCTGGTATTTTCCGCCACTACCTCATAGAGAATAGCGCGTTTATTTTTATCCTGACTTTTCCGCAAAACCCGCCCCATGCGCTGAATAAACTCACGCTGCGAACCTGTGCCGGATAAGATAATTGCCACACTAGCGGCGGGGACATCCACCCCCTCATTCAGGACGTGGGAAGCGATCAGAGTTTTGTATTCTCCCTCCCGAAACCGAGTTAATATTTCGTGGCGTTCCTTCACCGGCGTTTGATGGGTAATCGCTGGGATTAAGAAATCTTGGGAAATGCGATAAACGGTCGCGTTATCAGCCGTAAAAATCAGAATTCGTTCTGGGTGATGTTCGGCAATCAAATTGGCGAGAATTCGCAGTTTGCCGTCTGTACCCAAGGCGATATCTTTCGCTTCCCGATGGGCTAGCATCGCCCGACGTCCTGCTGGCGAACCGGCACTTCTCATCACAAACTGCTGCCAGCCTTGTATGCTGCCGAGAGAAATATTGGACTCTCGCAAAAAGTTGTTGCGGAGTTGAATTAACTCGTTGTAGCGATCGCGCTCTAGTTGCGATAACTTGACTTTAATCTGGACGATCTCATGCTCAGCGAGTGCCGAACCCGAAAGTTCCTCTGCCGTTTTGCGGTAAACTTCGGAACCAATGAGAAGATTTAGATCGGCGTGTTTGCCGTCAGAACGCTCTGGAGTCGCACTAAGTCCGAGTCGGTAGGGCGCGATCGCATATTCGGCAATCACCCGATTAAAATCAGTCGGTAAGTGGTGACACTCATCAAACACGAGCATGGCATAGCGATTGCCCAAGTTTTCGGCATGAATTGCCGCACTGTCGTAAGTGGCAACCAGAATTGCTGTTCTATCCCGCGAACCCCCTCCCAGCAACCCCACCTCTGCATCCGGAAAAGCCGCCGTCAAGTGGGCATACCACTGGTGCATCAAATCCAGTGTCGGCACCACAATCAACGTACTGCGCGGCGTCGCCTGCATCGCCAATTGAGCCAGATACGTCTTCCCAGCCGCCGTAGGCAGCACCACTACTCCCTGACGTCCCGCTTGCTTCCAAGCCATTAGCGCCTCGGTTTGATGCGGGTAGGGTTCCATTTCCATGCTGGCGACGAGTTCCAGCGCTTGAAAACCCTTCGCCTCGTCGATAAAATTTGTTTCTTCCGCTTGTAGTGCTTCCACCAGTTGACGATAGTGCATCGCTGGAATGCGGAACTTTTCCACGCGATCGTCCCAAGTCGCATATTCCACCCAAGCTTTGCCCCTAGGAGGCGGATGCAATATTAAAGTGCCGCGATCAAAAGATAAAGTAGGGCTACGAGCCATTATTTTTTTATTCTTAATCCCCCGATAATTTTAGGAGAGTTAATGCACAATCCGATTGAACCCTTGCAGTAAGTGGAGCTTTTCCTAATGAAAGGATGAACGCATCGGGGGTAGCAAAGAGATGCTCCTAACCTTACAACCCAACCTCACAAAATTGTTACAGTATGGTGCAATCTTGTGCAACAGCCCAATTAGAGCCGATTTCTGTGTTTAATACTGGCATCATTAGTATTTTGATATATAGAGGCGCTAAACCTTGACATCTGGCTATGATACGGATCGAGGAGCCACTAGGGTAGATGTGCGAACCAGCGAACTGACAAGTCAGCGCTTATCGCGCTGGTGCGGGAGATTCGTTTTTCATTTTTTACATCAAGAATCGGTGTTGGCATTAGTGCGAAGCGCTCCAAATGCCGACCCCGCCAGGAGAACAGAATATGTTAAAAAAAATCAACCCTCGATTACGGCGCTACGGTGTTGCTGTACTCGCCGTTGCTAGCGCTGGGGTACTGACGCTGTGGTTATTGCCGCACATTCAGCCGCACATTTCCCCACTTTTTTTTGCTGCCGTGATGTTGAGTTCCTGGTACGGTGGCTCGAAACCGGGACTGTTAGCTACTGTTTTGTCTACTTTAACGATTTCTTATTTTTATATCCCGCCGTTCCATTCAGTTTTGTTTGGTGGAGGGGACATCCTGCGAGTGGCGGTGTTTGGGTTGGTGGCATTATTTATTAGTTGGCTCAGCGCGGAATTAAAAGCTGCCAAGCATCGATCCGAGAAGAACATATTAAAAGTACGAGCCAGCGAGGAGCGGTATCGTAGCATCGTCGAGACGGCTAACGAGGGCATCTGGTTATTGGATGCCCAAATGCGAATAGAGTACGTCAATCAACGGTTAGCCGAGATGTTCGGTTACGGTGTAGAAGAGATGCTCGGTCGTCCAATTTTTGACTTCATGGATGAAGAGGCTCGCATTCAGTTAGAGCAATCTTTGGAGCGAGGAAAACAGGGTATCAACGAGCAGTTTGACTTCCGTTACCGCCGCAAAGACGGTTCGACGCTTTGGGCAATTGTCTCCACAAATCTTATTTTTAATGAAGGCGGTGTCAGCGACGCGAAAGGTGAAGCGATGCCGAAAGCGATCGCGATGTTAACTGATGTCACCGAGCGCAAAGCCGCTGAGGAAGAATTAAAACGATATCAACTTCTTTCTCAACACAGTCGTGACATTGTTTTATATATTCAGCTTGATGGTCAAATTATTGAAGCAAACCAAGCTGCTGTTAAGGCTTATGGTTACTCTAAATCAGAGTTGATTTCCCTAAAGATTAACGATTTACGAGCGCCACAAACTCGGGATTTAATCGCTCAGCAAATTGAACAAGCAGACAAAGAAGGGATTTTGTTTGAAACCATTCACTACCGGAAAGACGGGAGTTCTTTTCCGGTAGAAGTGAGTGCCCAAAGCTTAGGAATTGGCAATAAAAAAATAGTTTTAAGTATTATTCGAGACATTACTGAGCGCAAGCAAGCTGAAGCCTTGTTGCGGAACAGCGAAGAACGCTACCGCGCTTTTATTGAGCGGAGTTCAGAAGGAATTTGGCGATTTGAACTTGAGCAACCGATTCCCATAGAAGTGACAGAAGATGAGCAGATTCAGCGTTTTTACCAACATGGATACTTAGCTGAATGCAATCGGGTCATGGCTCAAATGTATGGTTTTAGTAGTGTAGAAGAAATTATTGGGGTAAGATTAGAAGATTTTTTAATTCCCTCCGAGCCACATAATATTGAATATTTGCGGGCGTTTATTCAGTCTGGCTACCGACTCAGCGATGCAGAATCCTATGAGGTGGATAAAGAAGGAAATCCCAAATATTTCTTAAATAACCTCGTAGGAATTGTGGAAAATGGTTTTTTAGTACGAGCGTGGGGAACTCAACAGGACATTAGCGAAAGCCTGCGGCACGCTACGCTACGCAAACAAGCGGAAGAAAAATCTCGGCAACTTGCAAACGAGCTTCAAGAACAAGCCAGTACGCTGGATGCAATTCTTTCGGCATCTGTCGATCACATTTACATCTTCGATCGTGAAGGCCGCTACCAATATGTAAGCGCTGGCGGTGCCCAAGTGGTGGGATTCCAGCCAAGCGAGCTGGTAGGCAAAACTTGGCGAGATATCGGCTTGCCAGAAGAAATTATGAGCCGATTTGATGCTCACAGACAAGAAGTCATCTCTACCGGAGAACCGATCAGAAATGAGAACGAGTTCTTAGGTGCTAGCGGCTTGCAACACTACGAATATATCGTCGCCCCCCTGCACAATCAGGATAAAAGCATCAAGGGGATCGTGGTCATTTCCCGCGACATCACCCAGCGCAAGCAAGCTGAAGAGGCTCTGCGAGAAAGTGAAGCACGGGCGAGACGCTTGATTGACTCAAATATTATCGGGGTCATCATTGCGGACTTTTCTGGCAATATCCTGGAGGCAAACGATGTCTTTTGTAACATCGTCGGTTATACACAGGAGGAAGTGCTATCCGGAAAAGCGAACTGGGCGGAAATGACGCCGCCAGAATATCGGCATTTAGATGTGCAGGCGATGGAGGAGATGCAGCAGACAGGCACCCATACGCCTTTCGAGAAAGAATACATCCGCAAAGACGGCACCAGGGTTCCCGTCCTAGTGGGGACAGGCTATCTGGGCGGAGCGAACAAAATCGGCGTGGGTTTTGCGATTGACTTAAGCGAAAGCCTGCGGCACGCTACGCTACGCAAACGCGCTGAGCAGGAATTGCGAATATCAGAAGCTCGCTTCCGAGCTTTGGTAGATCAGTCTCCATTGAGTACGCAAATTATGGCTCTCGACGGTCGGATTCTTCAGGTCAACCAGGCTTGGGAGAAACTTTGGGGAATCACGCTTGACCAACTTTCGGAATACAACCTGTTGCAGGATGAGCAATTAGTCGCTAAAGGCATCATGCCATACATTCAAAAGGCATTTGCTGGCGAGGCGACAGCCATGCCACCCATCATCTACTATGTTTCGGAGCTAGGAGATTTCCACAAGCAAGAACGCTGGACGCAGGCTTTCATCTATCCCGTCAAAGATGAAACCGGAAATATTCGCGAAGTGGTTTTGGTACACGAAGATATTACAGAGCGCGTCCGAGCCGAGGAAGCACTTCGAGAAAGCGAAGAACGATTCCGGAAATTTTTTGAAGAGGCACCCATTGGCATCTCCGTGGTTGACATAAACGGTCGCTTGGTCAAAATGAATAAAACCTACTGTGAGATGTTGGGATACCCAGAGCAAGAACTCAGTCAATTGACCTTTACAGAGATTACCCACCCCGAAGATATTGAAAAAGATTGGCGCTATACAGAGCAATTATTCACAGGTGAACTAACTCGCTATCAAGTAGAAAAACGTTATATCAAGAAAAATGGGGAAATTTTATGGATTAATCTTACAGCTACGGCAATTTACGATCGAGAAGGGAACCCCTGCTATGGATTGGGCATGGTTGAAGACATCAGCGAACGGAAGCGAGCTGAGGAAGCGCTGCAAGCAACGAACCAAACTCTTGACAGCCTGATTCAAGCTTGTCCCCTGGGGATTACAGTTCTCAGTATTGATGATGGAACGGTAAAACTGTGGAATCCAGCAGATGAGCGGATCTTCGGCTGGAGTGAACAAGAGGTAGTCGGCTGTTTTCTTCCTAGCATCCTAGAAGATAAACGAGACGAGTTTATAGCACAACTTGATGCTATCGAGCAAGGCGGAACATTAACGGCTATAGAAACACGTCGTCGAAAGAAAGACGGTTCACTGGTTGATATCAGCGTCTGGGCGTGTCCAGTGCGTGACGCTCAGGGAAATCTTAGCTGTATGTCCATTGTTGCCGATATTAGCGATCGCAAGCAGTTAGAGCAAGAACGCAACCAACTTTTGCTCAACGAACAACAACGGGCGACCCAACTTCGAGGCTTGGCGGATGCTGCTTTAGCCATCAACTCTACACTCTCGATTGATGAGCGGTTGCAAGCGATCGCTGACCAAGCGCGTACCATCATCGGTGCCCACCAGTCACACGCCAAACTAAGTTTTAATCAAGACTGGGCGCAGTCTCTCAACGCCATCTCTGTGTCAGACAAATATGCACCCAGGCGCGAATCCCCTGAAGAACTTGATGTGACGACGAGCATCTACTCGCTTGTCTGGCAGAGGAACCGCCCGATGCGGATGACGCAAGCTGAGCTGGAGGCACATCCGGCTTGGAAAGAATTTGACAAAACTGTTGATAATCTACCAATGCGAGGCTGGCTAGCTGCACCCCTGACGGGACACAACGGGAAAAATATCGGTTTGATTCAACTGTCGGATAAATACGAGGGTGAGTTCACCGAACAAGATGAAGCCATCTTCGTCCAACTGGCACAGATGGCTTCCGTCGCGGTTGAGAATGCACGCCTTTACCGGGAAGCCCAAGAAGCAAACCGCACCAAAGATGAGTTTTTAGCGACCCTTTCCCACGAACTGCGAACGCCGCTCAACGCCATGCTGGGATGGACTCAACTCCTGCGTACCCGGAAGTTTGACGCCGCCACTGCCGCCCGCGCCCTGGAAACCATCGACCGCAATACTAGGGCACTGTCTCAATTGATTGAGGATGTCCTAGATGTCTCGCGGATTATTACCGGCAAGTTGCGCCTAAATGTGCGTCCCATCGAACTTGTACCCGTGATTGAGGCGGCTATCGATACGGTGCTACCCGCAGCAGCAGCGAAAAACATTCAAATTGACTCTAGATGCGATCGCTCAGTCGGACTCATTTTGGGCGATTCCGCTCGTTTGCAGCAAGTCGTCTGGAATCTGCTTTCTAACGCCGTCAAGTTCACCCCCAAGGGAGGGCGGATCGAGGTACAACTTTCTGTAGGCAGGGGGAATGGGAACGAACCATTCCCGATTCCCAACTATGCCGAAATCAGAGTAACTGACACGGGACAAGGGATTAGTGCCGACTTTCTCCCTTATGTATTTGAACGCTTCCGTCAAGCCGATGGTACAACTACGCGATCGCATGGCGGACTCGGACTTGGACTTGCGATCGTGCGCCACCTCGTAGAATTGCAAGGGGGAACCGTCCGCGCCCAAAGCCCCGGAATTGGCTTAGGCGCAACCTTTATTGTGAATTTACCGCTCCGAAGGGAGGAAGCAGAAAACCGGAAAGATGAATTAGATTCTCACCTTCCTCCTTCCACCGCCGACTTCGCTTCCTGTGCCGTAACGCTGGATGGGTTGCGAGTGCTAATTGTGGATGATGAACCCGACGCCCGCGAAGTGCTAACTGCCATCTTGGAGCAATACCACGCCCAAGTCACCGCTGTGACGAGTGCCCGCGAAGCACTGGAAGCCCTCCACCGCTTGCAGCCGGATATCTTGGTGAGCGATATTGGGATGCCGGAAGAAGATGGCTACGACCTGATTCGTCAAGTCAGGGCGCTGGATATACAAGGTAGAACAATTCCGGCTGTAGCGCTGACTGCCTACGCCAGAGCTGAAGACCGTATCAAGGCGCTCCAAGCAGGTTTCCAGGTACACATTTCTAAGCCAGTCAACCCCGTGGAGATAGCGACAGCGATCGCTAACCTCACCGGACGCACCCATTCTTAAATGGTGGTCAGGAAAAGGGATTGGTTTAAGAAAAAAAACAATCATCGCCAGTAGTAAGTGATATGTTAGGGGGCAATCGCGATCGCTCTGTTGCGCCACAATAATGCCTATTTCTCTAAGGTCTAAGCGTTTTTCCCTGGCACTGGTGACAGTTCTTGTCTCTGTCTCCGTGTCTTGGTGCGACAAAGCACCCGCAGCATTTGTACAGCCCCTCCGAAGCAAACGGGGGATGGTTGTCTCCGCTCACCGACTGGCGAGTGACGCAGGGTTGAATATGTTACGCAAGGGAGGCAATGCAGTCGATGCAGCCGTGGCAACTGCTTTTGCCATTTCCGTTGTCGAGCCTTTTTCGGCTGGGATCGGCGGCGGGGGTTTTGCGCTGGTGCGCTTGGAGAAAACTGGCGAAATCAAAGCGCTTGACTTTCGCGAACGCGCCCCCCTGAAGGCAACACGGGATATGTACCTGGATGCAGCGGGGAAGGTGCGTCCCAATGCCAGTGTGAATGGATATTTGTCAGTAGCAGTGCCCGGAACGGTGGCGGGACTGTATGAACTCCATCGCCAGTATGGCAAACTTCCCTGGAAAGAAACGATCGCACCGGCGATTCGTTTTGCCAACGAAGGCTCTACGATCAACCCTACCTCGCGTTTTGCCCAAGTTGCTGGAAACCGCAAGGATGCCATTCTCAATAATCCCGCAGCCCGACAAATTTTTGCGCCGAACGGCACTTTGTTTGCACCGGGAGAGAAGCTGGTACAAAAAGATTTAGCCAAAACCTTACAAGCGATCGCCCTCAATCCTCAAGACTTTTATACTGGCGACATTGCCCGCGCGATCGCGAGCGATATGGCAAAAAATGGGGGTTTGATTTCCCTTGAAGATTTAAAATCTTACAAAACGACTTGGCGTGCCCCCGTCTGCGGCAATTTCCGCGCTGCTCGGATTTGCTCGATGCCGCCGCCTTCGTCGGGAGGCGTTCACCTGCTGCAAATCTTAAATATTATTGGGGAAACTGACTTAAAATCCAAAGGATGGCACCACCCAGACTCCCTGCATTTGATGGTGGAAGCAATGCGGATTGCTTATGCGGATCGGGCTGTACATTTGGGCGATCCGGATTTTGTGAAAGTTCCGGTTAATGCCTTGATTAATCCGGCATACGCCGCTAAAAGACGCCAGGAAATTAGTTTGGAACGGGCGCGACCTTCCACTGAGGTAAAGGCAGGGAATCAGGAGACGCTACAGGGCTTTGCCAATCCCAAGGAATCCCAAGATACGTCTCATTTAACGGTAGTCGATGAGGAGCGCAATACTGTCAGCCTCACGTTTACGATTAACTACGGCTTTGGATCGGGTGTGGTGGTGCCGGGAACGGGGATTCTGCTAAATGACGAGATGGACGATTTTGCCGCTGCGCCGGGAGTTCCCAACGTTTTTGGATTAGTGGGCGGTGAAGCGAATGCGATCGCTCCCGGCAAAATTCCCCTCTCCAGTATGACCCCAACCATTGTCACCGAAAATGGCAAGCTGCGGATGGCTGCTGGCGCGCCTGGGGGTAGCACGATCATTACGACCGTGCTGCAAATTGTTCTTAACGTCCTGGAATACGGCAGGGATGCCGGTGCCGCCGTTTCTGCCCCCCGCATCCATCATCAATGGCTTCCTGACAAGCTGAACGTGGAACCTTACGGCTTAGACGCTACCACGCTTGCAGAACTGAGTCGTCGAGGGCACAAAATCGAAGAGCGATCGCCTTGGGGAAATGCGAACGCGATCGTCGTTACTCCTGATGGCTTATTAGAAGGGGCTGCCGATCCTCGCGGGGAAGGTGCCCCAAGCGGTTATTAGAGAGGACTGAGGGCTGAGGGCTGAGGACTGAGGACTGAGGACTGAGGGCTGAGAGAAAAAGAGTGAGGGCTGAGGAGTCAGGGAAGAGGGCTGAGGGAAGAGGATTGATTTCAACCGCCCTCAGCTAGATGTGAGAAGCTTTCCTTAAAGAGCGGGAGTGTCAATTGTTATTGCCCAAAAATTGCACTAAAGGTTGAAAAGTTGGGACGAGTTCGGGACGACTCACGACTAAAGTGGGGAAAGAAATACTGCCATAATTCACTCCTTTTTGCAAAGGAAACACAGGTTTTGAATTCAGCGGTATCCAAACCCCACCCGCCGCCTGCAAAATTGCCCAAACTGCTGCAATATCCCAAACTTTGGGGGTAGATTCAACCCCGCCCAAGCTGGTACCGGAAGCAACTGCCAGGAAATTGTAGGTGGTGACGCCCAGCATCCGGATTTTGCAGGGGAAAGGTTTCTGCAAGATAGAGGTACTTCTGGCACACACGCAGAAGAAGTGACTATTACTCGGAGCATCTGGACTAGTGTGAATCGGGCGATTATTTAAAAAAGCACCATTGTCACCGCCTTCACCGTGCCAAAAGCCGTGAAAAGATTGCCTGGTGGGGGGGAAATACACGTACCCGAATACCGGAGTGCCCTGATACAGCAACCCCATTGAAATTCCCCAGATTGGAATTCCCCGCGTGAAATTGGTGGTGCCATCAACCGGATCGATGACCCAGCACCATTCGGAACCGAAAAAGGTATGTTCTGCCTCTTCACTCAAAACATCGTGGCTGGGGAATGTGCGCGCGATCGCTTCTCGAATTTCTCGATCCGCCCACTTATCTGCCTGCGTTACCAAACTCCCATCTGCTTTATGTTCTGCCTGGATCTGCCCAAAATCTTGCAGCAGTTGCTCACCGAGTCTAACCGTCGTCTCTTGTGCAAAGCTGAGAACCTTCTCCCAAAAATCTGTCATCTGCGTTCGTGGTTCGGGGTTGATGGCTAATGGCAATACAATTCACCATTAGCGATGATCTATTCGCAATTCGTTAGTCTAATTCACCTTCCAGGACAGTTGCGATCGCATTTTTGGCATCTGTGCGAAATTCTGTCACATTTACTCGACTGAGGAACCAAACCGCTAGCACCATCCCCACGGATTGCAGCGCAAAGACCAATCCATAAGAAAGTACCGGGTTTGCAAATAGCTGTTTCCCCACATCCAAAACAGCACCCCCCGTTACGGTTGCTAGTGCCCGTGCCATTGCCTGCGCCAATCCCCAAGCACCGATAAACGTACCGGCTGTTTCCGCTGCTGTCAGATCCAGCATTAAGCTAATCGCGCCGGTGGTTGTGACGCCAGAGGCAAGCCCAAACAAGAATAACGCACCCTGCAATAACTTTTGATTTTGGCTAAATCCTGACAGGATAATCAACACAAAACAAGCGGCTACTAACAAACAGCCTAGCTTAGCGGTTTTTTGCTTACCTAGGCGCGGCACAATCAAAAAACCAGTGCTGCTAATTCCAATCAGGGTTCCCAGTCCCCAGTAAGCATTCAGCTTGGTTGTTTCCGAAACTGGCATTCGGAAAACCTCGCCCCCATAAGGTTCTAAGACTGCTTCCTGCATAAACAAACTAATCGTCATCACCAGCAAAAACGTAAAAAAGATTCCCGTTTGCCGGTTAGCGGTTAACACTCGCAATGCCTTACCCAAGGTAATGCTATCTTCTCGCTCTACTAAAGTGGAACGAGAGGTATAGCGGGAATATTTTTTCTCGACGCCCACCGTCGCCAGCAATGCCAGACCCACCACGGTCGCCGGTACAATCATAAACAAGCGGTCGATCGAGGCTTGCAATGCTGATAGGGGTGCGTCTGTGCCGACTTGCTTGAGCAAACTGCTGCCGAGAATTGCCCCGATAACAATTCCCACCATCAGCATAGACCAGACAATCCCGACAAGTTTAGAACGATTATCTTCATCGGAAACATCCACCAACATTGCGGCAAAGGGAGTCGAACTCATACTCAGCGCCATGCCATAAAACACGAAGACAAGTGCCAGCAAACCAGTCCAGCCGTAGGTTTGGGTTGTCCACGACCAACCCCCGGCAGCTTGCACCACATTGCCCAGACGCCACATAACTTGTACGGCGAGGAAGGATGCGATCGCAAACAGTGTTGCACCTATCCACACATAACCCGTGCGGTGATACCCCAATATCGGCTTTGCATCCGACATTTGCCCAAACCACACTCGCACTGGGGCAACAAACTGGTGCATCGCCAAGGCACCCGCTGCAATTGTGGCAGGAATTGCTAACTCCCCAATCATGACTCTGTTGAGGATGCCCAGCGCCAAAACGGACATCATCCCCAATCCCATCTGAAATAAGCCGAGTCGGAACATGGTGAATAAATTCACCTTGGGAGGAAATGACTCGCGGGGTTTCGAGTCTTCTGGTTGCAAATTTGATATATCACCTGTTGCCATCTTTTTTTAAAAGCAAATGAAAGCATCTTTTGCTGTTTTCATTTCACCATACTCATCTGCGACTGTCTGCGACGTTAAACTGAAAAATATAAAGTTTTGTAAAGAGTAGAAATTTTGAGCCTACAAACGATTACTTTAGGACGCGATGGTCCCACAGTCACCCAACTCGGTATCGGCACTTGGGCTTGGGGGGACAAGCTGTTTTGGAATTATGGCAGCGATTACGGGGAAGCCCAACTACGAGAAGCCTTTGAAGCCACGCTAAATTCCGGCATTACCTTTTTTGATACTGCTGAGATTTATGGGTTCGGAGAGTCAGAGTCACTTTTGGGAAAGTTCATGCAAGAAACTGGATGTCCTGCCCAAATTGCTACTAAGTACGGCCCTGCCCCTTGGCGATTCACGGCTCAATCGGTCTCAGATGCTTTAACAGAAAGTTTAAAACGTCTGCGGGTTGAGCAAGTCGCCCTCTATCAGGTGCATTGGCCTTTTACCTTTTTGATGAGTCAAGAGACGCTGATGAATGCTCTAGCCGATGAGGTGAAGCGAGGCAGAATTGCGACAGTCGGCGTCAGCAATTATTCAGCCGAACAAATGAAAGAAGCCCACCAACTGCTGGCAGCCAGGGGTGTGCCTTTAGCGGTGAACCAAGTACGCTATTCTCTGCTAACTCGACAAATCGAAACCAACGGCATTCTAGACACAGCGCGTCAACTGGGGGTGACAATCCTGGCTTACAGCCCTCTTGCACAAGGGTTACTCACTGGTAAGTACACCGTTGAGAAGTACCAGGAACCGACGGGTGCCCGCAGATTTGACTCTCGCTTCAGCCGCAGCGGCTTAGAGAAAATCTCCCCGGTGACATCCTTGCTGAGTCAGTTAGGGGAAAAGTATCAAAAAACCCCCGCTCAGGTTGCCCTGAATTGGTTAATCGCTCAGAACGATGTGATTGCGATTCCAGGCGCAAAGACAGCCGAACAGGCGCGGCAGAATGCCGGGGCGCTCGGTTGGGAATTGAGCAGCGAGGAAGTTGCCCAATTGGAACAGGTGAGTCGTCCTTGGCGAAATTAAACCGATTTTAAATTTGGTTCGCAATCGAGGCGGTGCCTCGATTGTGTCCATTATTGAAGGAACGACGCGAGCCGTATTCGACCCGTAGGCGCAGCCTGCGTCCGCCAGAGCGACAAAGGTAGCAGTACCGACCTAACTTCTACAGAACACAGCATTTTTTTAGCCAATTAGAAAAGCGACACATAAAATTTAACTTAGTTACCACTTCAGGCTAAAATTACTGGATGGTGTGAGTACACAGAAATATCTGTTTAGCTGATGTCCACTCGTTCATCTACACTGACCCGTCCGCAAGACTCTGTTGGCAATTCCGAGCCGCTGAGCAATCTTTTGACAGCCCCAACTGGTGACAAGCATCTGAAGCCTGTGACCAAAGCTGTCTATCAAGCCGACCAGCAAGTTAAGTTCCTGCATTTGCAGGCGGAAGTTGAAATTCTCTTGCAACAGCTGCAAACAATCAAACAGCAGCGGTTAGCATCGGATCGCGAGATGGCGGCGACACCCAGCACCGCTAACCCGTAAGGTTCGTAGGAAGAGGCTTTTATCCCTAGAAATGCTGTTTGTAACTCTATCGGCAACTCTTCGGTGCTAGCTTCGTTTGCCCGAAGTTATAAATCATTCGCCGATCAAAAATACTGCCTGCCACAAATCTGTATCGGGCAGTATTTTTGTGCGCGTATAAACGCACTGCACTCAACGAAAACCACGAGAACTTGAATCTCTGCATGACATCGACCATCCCAGCAACGATCCCGAACTCGGATGCAACCACTGACAGCCTGCACCTAAGAGACATTTTGAGAAGTCTACCGCGTGAGGTTTTTACCAAGAATCGCCGCAAAGCTTGGCTCACAGCGCTGATTAACGTTTTAATGGTTGGCTTGGGCTACTGGGGTTTAGCGATCGCTCCCTGGTTTCTTTTACCTCCCCTCTGGATTTTTATCGGCACAGGGTTGACTGGTTTTTTTGTGATTGGTCATGACTGCGGACACCGCTCCTTTGCCAATCGGCGCTGGGTGAACGATCTCGTGGGGCATTTATTCATGCTGCCGCTAATTTATCCTTTCCACAGTTGGCGGATTCTGCACAATTACCATCATGCCCACACCAATAAGCTTAATGAAGACAATGCTTGGGAACCCTTTCAACCAGAGTTTTATAACAGTTTAGGAAGCTTGGGACAGTGGGGCTATCGCTTACTGCGGGGTCGATTTTGGTGGGTGGCTTCGATTGTCCACTGGGGCGTTATGCATTTTAATTGGTGGCAATTTAAAGGCAAAGACCGCCAGAAGGTGAAATTATCGGCGCTAGTCGTGTTGGGATTTGCCAGTGTAGCCTTCCCCTTATTAATTACCACACTCGGCATCTGGGGGTTTGTCAAATTTTGGCTTCTACCCTGGCTGGTGTACCACTTCTGGATGAGTACCTTTACCTTGGTTCACCACACAGCGCCGGAAATTCCCTTCACCCCCGCCGAGCAGTGGAATCAAGCTCAAGCGCAACTCTTTGGAACCGTCCATTGCGATTATCCACGCTGGGTGGAATTTCTCTGCCACGACATCAACGTTCACATTCCCCACCATATTTCTACCGCAATTCCTTCCTATAACTTGCGACTAGCTCATCGCAGTATCCAAGAAAAGTGGGGAGACTCAATTCGTGAATGTCACTTCTCTTGGTCTTTGATGAAGCAGATTACAGATGAATGTCACCTGTACAATCCCGAAGACTCTTACTACCAGTCTTTTGATGACTACCACATTGGGCGATAGGCTAGCAGCTCCAAAATAATCAGGTATACACTCTTTCAAGCACCCTTGACTTTTTAGGAATGGGGTGTTTTTTTTGGAAAAAGGGTATTTTTAGGTGACGGATCAACTGCACGCCAGTCGAGATGTACCCACCACTCCGGAATTTCATCTGCACGAAAAATTTCACGAGTTTGGTTAGGCGGCGTGCCTGGAAAACCCAAATTTGCAGTAACAGATAATTTGGACAACTTGAGCAATAAACTTTTCCTAGTTTGGTTCTCCACCTAGCGTTTATAGCTTGGGGCAAGGGTGCTTAGATAGAAAGTAATCCCTATTCCCACAGGAATAATCTCGATTAATAGCAAGATAAAGGCAGAACTAGCTAAACACAAAAATGGTATCTTTTGCGCTGGGGATGAAACATCTTCATCAGTTTGCCTTTGCTGCGGGTGAGTGAGGCTACCGTTACCAACCACTGCTCAACCAACTCCAAGAATTAGAAATTAATCGCTATTGCTCAGTTGCTGCCATGTCGCTTGATAGTCTTACTCCTATTACTTCGTAGACTTTTACCGTCCTTCTTACCACATCCTGGTCATCAAATTCACGTAACACCTTCTCTCTCCCGGCGTCCCCCATTGCTTTGCACAGATCTGGATCTTTCAGGAGTACCTCAATGGCATTAGCCAGCAGCCGAGCATTTTTAACTGGAACCAGAAAGCCATTTTCGCCAGGAATAACCACCTCTCGACAGCCAGGGACATCCGTTGCTACCAGTGGTTTCCCCATCGCAGCTGCTTCTAGTAAAATCCGAGGCACACCTTCCCGGTAGGAAGGAAGCACAACAACGGTTGATAAGGCGATCGGGTTTTCCATCTTCTCTACATACCCTAGAAGGTCAACCGCTCCTTCCCTGCGCCACTGCTCCAAGGTCGTCTCAGAAATTGAAGATGGATTTCCGGTGTCTGGGACACCTGCTATTTGAAACGTTGCGCAGACTCCTTTTGTTTTGAGGATGCGGGCAGCTTCAACGTATTCAATCAGACCCTTATCAACTAGCAGCCTAGCGGCGAACAACACAACCGGAGCAGGTGGAGCATCGGGGTGACTGGGACGTGGTGAAAAGCGCTTCAAGTCAACACCAGAGCTTCTGATTAGTACCGTCCGGTCCGGAACGATCAACTTTCGGTCTGCAAAAGCTTGCAGATCATCCATATTCTGGAACACAACCCTCACCCTACGGGCAGTCAATATCTGCCGATACAGAAACCGGATAATCGGTTGTAAAATCCGAGCCTTCCACTCGGTGCTAATAAAAATGTAGCCCAAGCCGGTTACAGCATTCACAACTGCTCTTGTTCTACTGAGCTTTGCACCAATCGTTCCGTACAGAACGCACTTAATTGTAAAGTGATGGACAGCGGAGGGCTTCTCACAAAGGTAAATGTATGTTAAGTGAGCAATGGTTAAGAGTTCTACGAGAGGGTTGATACTCCGCCGACTCAGCCGCAGTTGAATCCAACGAAACCCTTCTGCTTCCAGCCTTTCGACGTAGGCATCCCAAGGGGAGACTAAAACGACTTCGATTCCCTGAAGACGCAGAAATCTAGCTAGAGGCAGACGGAAGTTATAAAGATACCAGCCCGTATTAGCAACTAGCAAAATTTTCAGGCGATTTTTGTTTTCCACACAACTTAATCTCACCCTAGTTTTATCAATTAGTTTATATGCAGGTATGGAAATATATAAACTTGATAGTAAAACCGATACTAATAAGGTTGTCTATCAAGTCAATTCGCCCAGCTTAGATGTGTTCTTGGTAGGGGCTCTCTTCAGAGCTAACAATCTTAGGGAAAAACAGGGTTCTATCGATTCATTCCCAGTTGAATGCTTCGCCACTACAAGATAATTAGCGTCTTACAGATATACTCTAAAGACTCCAATAATGGATAGTGGATGGTAATATCGCAGGGTCAAGAACCGATTTGACATCCATTAATACTCCACCTGAGCGCAGACAAGTGAGTAGTTGAGCGCTGGGCATGTCTAGGTAGACTTGATGACTGACTGCAAGGATCAGTCCCTCCAGAGCGGATAAGGCTTGCCAAGGGACAAGGTCAATGTTGTAGTAGCGCTGGGCTTCATCGGGATCAACCAAGGGGTCATGTACGAGTGGCTCTACACCAAATTGTTGCAGCTCTGCCACAATATCTGGCACTCGGCTATTGCGAAGGTCTGGCACATTTTCCTTAAACGTTAGCCCTAGAATCCCAATTCGCGACCCTTTGATGGGCAGATTAGCCTGAACTAAAAGCTTGACTAGGCGCTGTCCTAGGTATGTACCCATGCTGTCGTTGATACGGCGACCGGCTAGGATGACTTGAGGATGATACCCCAGCTCTTCTGCTTTAGTCGTCAGGTAATAAGGATCGACCCCAATGCAATGACCCCCGACGAGTCCAGGTGTGAAGGGCAAAAAATTCCATTTGGTTTTGGCTGTTGCCAAAACATCCCAGGTACGGATGCCTAAGCGATCGCAAATTAAGGCTAACTCGTTCATCAAGGCAATGTTCAAGTCTCGTTGAGTGTTCTCGATAACTTTGGCTGCCTCAGCTACTTTGATGGAAGGGGCGCGGTAAACGCCTGCGTCAATGATGCTGCCGTAGACATTGGCAACCCGTTCCAGGGTTTCGGCATCCTCCCCAGCTACGACTTTGACCAGGTTTTCTAGGGTGTGAACGCGATCGCCCGGATTGATCCGCTCTGGTGAGTAACCTAGCTTAAAATCTATACCTTGCTGTAAGCCTGATACCTTTGCTAAGACCGGCCCACAAATATCTTCTGTTACTCCCGGATATACAGTGGATTCGTATACGATTACTGCTCCTGGTTGTAGCACTTTGCCAATTGTTTCAGAAGCTTGGATCAGGCAGGTTAAGTCCGGTCGGTGGTTGCGATCGATTGGCGTTGGTACGGCGACTACAAAAAAATTTGCTTCGGCGAGGTTGGTGATCGCAGTGGAGATCCGGAGATTGGAGGTTTTTAAGTCATCATTGCTGATTTGACGCGCAGGATCAATGCCCTGCATGAGGATCTTGACTTTCTCGACATTACTATCAAAGCCAATTGTGCCGGGGAACTTTTTGGCAAACGCCAAGGCAACAGGTAAACCAACATAACCAAGACCGATGACGGCAATGCGATTTGTTTGCCTAAACGCTTTGCGATCGCTCATGATACTTGCTTCTCTTTGATGTTTAGAACCGGGTCGGTCTGCCTTTAGGCATCTAACCATGCCTGGAACATTAGGACAGCCCATAGATAATATTGCCAGCTTGCGATCGCCCGATAGGTGCTTCTTCTGTTTCTGACCAATGGGTTGAGGATTGAAACAACCCTAATGCTGCGATCGCTGTTCTCAAAGCAATGCTTCTCACCAGTGGCACACAGAACTCTAGCAACCGGCATTTAATTGAGATACCAAAGCCCATTTTGGTTTCCTCAATCAAGTTCCGAGGCATATACTTACATAAAACTTGCGGCAAAAGTTATGTACCCTAACTTTTTTTAATTTTAATTGTCAGTGGCACGCACTTAGCAAATTCCATAACTACAAAGCTAACAATTTATATTAGCGACTCAGAAATTTTTTAGAAAATGTTTCATTTCTACACCATTTATCCCATCCTAGTATTACCAACTAATTTTTATTCCACGTTTTGAAATATTTTAATTTGCTAGCCGTTCTAATACCAAACTACAGCACCTTTGATATACACCTTACTTGGCGTATTCAGCTTGATACCTATAGATTATAATCAATCATTTGTTGTAGCTTTCAAGCAATGCTCCTGCTTCATAAGAGGGTATACGCACTTTTTACGTCAGTAGTTTCAAAGGCAAGTTTAAGTAGTAGAGATTTACACGATGAAGCCTTAATTCCTTGTCGTGAGTCCTGTGGTACAATTCCACAACCGAATACCGCCATTATACCTTCTGGTATATGGTAGGCTGTGCCCGCCTCAACTTGATGCATTGTAATGCCTGCTGATTCCCAACTAAAATCAATACTTTCTCCATTTTTATTCTTATAAATAAATTTATTTAATTTAATGTCTATAGCAGGAGGCGTTCTAATAGTAATACTAAGGCTACTAGTGATTTCTTCAACCTCGAATAGTGGCTTCCCACTCATAGAGTAACAGTTATTCAACTTTTGAATGAGATGGTATCTTACTTGTGGGTCGGGAATTTCTACAGCAATCTGCGGCACCATTGCCAGAAGTTGCTTGTAATCTGTTTTTTGTAAGCCAAATACACCCATAAATTTGGGGATATCTGAAATTGCCGATGAAAACCCTTGATATTCATCCCGATGAATTGCGGCTTGCCCCATACTGGTGGCAAAGACTAAAGTTATTTCTGGATTTACTTTGCACAATTGCATGGCATCAGCCAATATTTTGTCAAGTATTTCAAGAGCGAAAATCATGGTAGCCGCATGGATCTTGGGTTGAGTGAGGTAGCGATCGCCAAATTCTTCAGGAAAAATATGGTGCCAGTAGCGGTGCATTACACTAGCCACATGATTCGTAAAAAATGTAGAAAATGCGGGTGGGTTATGGGCGTTATAGAGAGATTTGAATATATCCCATAAAAGGATAGTCTGGAAAGTTGATCGACGTGCAACACGTGGTGGGTCAATCCATTCCATACAAAGCTGCTTGGCGATTTGTATGATGGTACTCCTGGAAATACCCAGTTTAGGTAGAGAAGCTAATAAACCTGATAAATCTTTAGAAATCAGTCTATCTTTTTTGACAACAAGACCGTTTTTGGCAACTTGCCCCAGGTTGAATTTTTGGAAAGACTCAATATATCTGGGAATACACCTTTCGTCGTGAGCAAAAGTATCGGGAATGTAGAATCCACCCTCACCTGGATCGCTAGGAGGCCAACTTTGTAAAGAGCCACAGATACCAATACTTAGACCAAGTTCGCGAAATTCCTCCCAGAGTGGCTTACCTTTGAAAGTACCGGGATTTTGCCCTAAATTTTTGATTCCATGCTCTTGATTACTCATACCCCGATAAAATGAAGGCCAAGTAACCCAAGGGGAAAGTTCACCGCTATCAACTGCTAACGTAGTGTAGGTTTTGGCGTTGTCAAAAAACTTTCTGATATGAGGGAAGCGTGGGTCTGTTTTGAATTTATCGATAAGCTGCCACGGAACTTCATTTATTTCCAATAACAGAATTTTGCGGAGTGGTCTAACTAGATTAGACATTTATATCCTCCAATAGTTTATTTTTAGGGGCAGAGTAACTGGATCAATTACTGACTTAACATTTATCAAGTTTTGATAAGGAATTCACATAAAGAGTGTCAGGCATCTAACCAAGCTTGGAACATCAGGACATCCCAAAGATAGTATTGCCAGTTGCGATCGCCCGCAAGATGCTCCTTCCATTTCTGACGAATCGGTTGCGGATTGAAAAAACCCTCATCTCGCAGTCGCTGTTCAGAAAGTAGTTCCTCTGCCCAGTCTCGTAAAGAACCGCGCAACCAACGTTTAATTGGAACGCCGAAGCCCATTTTGGGACGCTCGATCAGGTTACTTGGCACATACTTACACAAAACTTGGCGCAACAGCCATTTACCTTGCTTATTCTGAATTTTCATAGACAGCGGCACGCGCCAAGCAAATTCGACCAGCCGATGGTCTAACAGCGGTACGCGGGCTTCTAAACCCACACCCATACTCGCCCTGTCTACCTTGGTAAGGATATCGTCCGGTAGATAGGTGACAGTGTCGAGGTACATCATTCGCTGAATAAAGGATGGTAGGCGCGTCCAGTGTTGACGGAGGGCAGAGTCCGAACCATAGGCATCGCTTAAGATTGTTGGTGGTTCGCAGCTACCTATGACTACAGCTTCGGGGTTTTTCCAGTGAGAAACTAGACCTTTGTACATGGCATCGGGATGAGACACTGCCAAAATCTCAGCCAGCTTATGCAGTTTGTCTCCTGGATGGCGTTGCTGGAGTTGAGCCGATAGTAGGCTATCAAAATGTGTAAAGCCCCGATCCCAAGCCTGAGGGGATAAGCGGGTTAATGCACTCGCTGCAACCTGCCGCCAACTTGGTGGTATCCAGCCAATCTGCCGCCAAATTTTGGCACCCCAGAAGTAGCGGTTGTAGCCAGCAAACAGTTCATCGCCCCCATCTCCGGAAAGGGCAACGGTAACTTGCTGTCTAGCAAGTTGAGACACTAAGAAGGTAGGAATCTGGGATGAGTCGGAGAAGGGTTCATCGTACAGCATCGGTAGCTTGGGGATAACTGCTAGTGCTTCCTCCGGTGTCACATACAGTTCTGTATGGTCTGTACCTAGATGCTTAGCGACAGCCTTGGCATAAGCTGCTTCATTGAAAGCGTCTTCATCAAAACCGATAGTAAATGTTTTCACTGGTTGGCTGGAAAGCTGCTGCATCAAGGCAACTACAGTCGAAGAATCAATGCCCCCTGACAGGAAAGCACCCAAGGGAACATCTGCCACCATTCGCAGCTGTACTGCTTCCCGTAACAATGCTTCCAACTGTTCTACTGCTTCCGACTTTGAACCTGTGAAAGGGTTAGCAATACCTGATTCAGCAACTTCCTTGGCAGACCAATAAGGTACGGTAGGAGAACGAGTCGCACCCCCATTCCAACTTAGAAGGGTGCCAGGGGGTAGCTTGTAAATATCTTTATAGATGGAATAGGGTGCTGGGATGTAGTTATGTCGCATAAACAAGGCTAAGGCATCCCGGTTGATTTCAGCCTCGAAATTAGGATAAGCCTTGAGAGCTTTTAATTCAGAGGCAAATAAAAAAGTTCCATTTATCCAGCCGTAATAGAGGGGTTTTTCGCCTAGTCTGTCTCTCCCTAAATGTAAAACTCGCTCTTGCCAATCCCACAACGCAAAGGCAAACATCCCGTTAAAACGTTTGACTGCTTGCTCTACATCCCACTCTCTGAAAGCCGCCAGCATTACTTCTGTGTCAGAACGACCGCGAAACCGATGTCCTAGCCGTTCTAATTCTCGCCGCAATTCTAAAAAGTTATAAATCTCGCCATTGAATACAATTACATAGCGACCATCAACAGAAACCATCGGCTGATGGCCTTCTGGGGAAAGGTCTACAATCGCCAGTCGCCGATGCCCGAAACCTATCCCAGATGCGGCATCCACCCATACTCCGCCGTCATCTGGCCCTCGATGGAGTAGGGTATTTGACATTTTCTGCGCGATCGCCTGCATCTGCAATGCGCTTTTTTGGCAGGATGTGTCCCAAAAACCTGTAATACCACACACAATTTTTATTTATCCATTTTTTTCAATTAAAAATGCCAGATATAGCTATGTCTTGGCTATTTACATGGCGAAACTCCCTTGCAAACTTTTGCCTATGATATTCCACTAAATTTATTGATTGATGCCGCTTGTCCGCATCAATGTATTCAAATTTTTGGTGGAGAGTGATATCTCTGAAACTTACTAAACGTGTAACTAACAATGAGTAATCAATCAAACTATTACTCTTCATCTCTTTTAGTACATCTCAGTAGCGATGTACTAGAATCCGGTTCAGACGACCAGAGTTGCGTACCATGTAAGGATAAATATAGGTAGGTAATTGTAGAGAAGTGACTTCATGTTGTCTTGCGGTTAACATCCCATGATCGCGCAAATCAATTTTGTGGAACATTTGTCCTCATTATTTGAGGCAGGCGACCATCTTATGTTAGATTATCTAGGGGATTGTAAAGATGTTCTAGAACAGCACGGGATACAATAAAATTTTAGATTTTGCCTTGCTCAACCGCACATTTTGTAAAATAATTTTCTTTCTGCTGTCTGACCAATTTCCCAATCGATACTGACTAATGCTTGACCATCTCATCAATCGTGCTTTCGGAAATCATCTAATTTATATTTTTATGCAAGCTCATCATAAATTCGGCTTTGCTATTCAGAATTACGACGGCTATACATTTTGTCTATCAAGCAGCATACTTATTTGCATCCATCCTGTCTATTGCAACGCCAGCATTACCCCCTAGATTTATTTCAGCAGCTACTCCATAAAATTTGTCTAAATATCCATATTTTTTGTGGTCAACAAATATCTTTACTATATGACGTACTGAATTTTCTTCAAAAAAGGCCGTATGGGTTGAACCAGAATTTGTATCGAAGTGTATAGCTGCGATACAAAGCTTAGAAATAATATGAGCGGGTACAAATGCATTTGCCTTGACAAAAGGTGAATAATTTAATATGTTATTTACCCTTTTGGTAAACATAGCTTGATGGACTTGGAGAAAAGATTGTAGTTGTAGTTTATTTTTTTTTAAGCATATTTTCATATAACGCCTCATATTGTTCCACAACAGAGTCCAAAGAAAAGTATTCGATGATTCTTTCCCGTGCCCCCTTTCCCAACGCTTGCCTACCATCTGATCCTAAATCAATTAATTCTTTCCAAGCATTGGCGAGTGCTTGCGGATTTCTTGGCGGTACAACTCGCCCTGTATCTCCCACAATCCAGGCTGAATCTCCCACATCTGTAACTACAGAGGGTACACCACAACACATAGCTTCACCAATAGCCAGAGGGAAGGCTTCGCCATAGGAGGAGGAAGACGAAGCAATGTCTAAAGCAGCAGTGAGCTTCGGAATATCATGTCGCTCTCCTAGCAAATGTATTTGCCTTACAAGTCCAAAGTCTTGGATTAATTGATTTAAAATTTTATTTCCTCGCTCTATACCCTGTCCAACTAGAAGGAAGTATAGGTCAGGGTAGTTTCTTGCTAGTAATGAAGCAGCCTGAATAAAATTAGCATGGTCTTTCATTGGATGGTAACGAGCAACCAATCCAATGATAAGAGATTTTTCAGGTAAGCCTAACTCTGAACGAACCCTTACTTTAGCACGCTCTGAAGGTCTGAAGAGTGAACTATCAAAGCCATTTGGAATAATACAATTATTTTCCTTAAAATAACCAAATTTAGCATGTATCAATTGACTAGTTTTGCTTACAAAAATAATTTTATGAGATAATTTTGAAATATATTTACATATCACGATTACCAGCGCAGTTATAGGCTTTTCAGCGGCTACTAAATCAATTGAATAATGAATACTCCATAAAACAGGTAAATTTGGAAAACACAAAATGTTAGCCAACTGTGCTGCTAGATTGCCGTGATACATCCAGCCTTGTATCAAGTCGGGCTTCAGTTGCCGAACTGTATAGACGAGGTGCCAAAGCGAGACCAATGTCGGTATTCTTTGCATACCAAGTGTATAAACTGAAATACCCAAAGCTTCAATGCAAGCATTTAAGGTTCCTCGCTTCATTAGAGAAATAACAACCGGCTCAAACTTCTCTCGATTTATCCGAGACAACAGATTGTAGAGCATAATTTCAGCCCCACCAGTTGAAAGCCCGGTGATGATAAACAACAACTTCATCTAGTTTTCTAGTCTTAGCTAGCTCGTATGTGCTTTTAACGGAATGCGAGGGCGCTGATTTTTTAAAATTACCCACAAAAAGTGAAATTGTGCCCAAGCAATGATAGGTGTTATCTGAAGCCGCTGACGAGGTCCTTGTAGATCATAAAAAGCTCCATAAAGCAGAAGGGCTAGGGCAAGGTATATGAACAGCAATTTGACTTCCCTTGAACGCCACCAAAGCATCCATCCACCCCAGATAGCAGGGAGAAATAATACCCAATGAAGAATAGATGGAAAAAACAGGAAAGTATATGCTGGCTCAATTGACCAAGGTTGAGGTGTTAGTGCCATCCTGATTACTCCAAGTACAATAGTTGTCCAATTCCGATCGAGGCGATTTAAATTATATAGAGTATCTTCTAATCCTAAAAAAAATACTACAGAAATGCTACCAATGGCTGCTAAAACAAGTAAGATGTATCTCCGCCAGCCCTTCTGAAAAAGAGAAATCCAAATTAGGGTAGCTATCATGATGACGACAGGGACATAAAATCTAATCCAGAAAAAGATGAAAACTATTCCTCCCAAACTCAATAAATCATATAATTTGAGCTGTTTGGATAATCTTAAGATTAAGTAAAGCGCTATTATGGTAAGAGTCATAACAAGAATATCTTTTAAATTCACAAAGGATGACCATACTACTATTTCCCAGTGAAATAAAGCAAATAAAAAAAGCCCCCTAGAATACTTACGGCTAAAACCACTCAGATGAGCTATACGAAAAAGAAAATATCCACTAATAAAAGTAAGAAAAACGTTAAGAAATACTGGAGGATAGTAATACTTACCAAATAAATACTGACCGAGTATATTCCACCAGCCATAGAGGATATGTCTCCCTCCTGATAGAAACATCAGATTCGACAGACCATCTGGATTGACTAAGGCTGTAATCGGGTTATATCCCAATTCCAACATTTTTTTGCCCTGGAATTGATAACCTATGTCATCTAGAAATGTCCAAGTACCATCATAGAAAAAAGCAAAATAAAGCAGCGGAATTAAAACTTTGACAAGGGCTGCATAAAAGGCTGTAAAATTTGAAAGATTTCGACTAGCAATCCAGAAGCATAATAATCCAATACAGAAAGCAGGCCAGAGCAAATCGCTGGTTAAACCTTCAGCCACAGTGCTTCCTCTGTTTGCTCTACGAGTTGCTTTACACTGAAATGCTCGACTATACGCGATCGCGCCTTTAGCCCCATTGCGTTTCTGTCTCTTCCCAAACAGGTCAACCACCCAGCTAACAGAGCCTCTGAACTTTGAGGGAGTACAACTAGCCCTGTATCATCCACAATCCACGATGAATCCCCTACATCCGTTACCACGCAGGGGACACTACAAGCCATTGCCTCGCCAATCGCATTGGAAAACCCTTCGCCATAAGAAGAAGAAGAGGTAGCAATATCCAGAGCATTGTAAACCATAGGCATATCGGCACGCGCTCCTGCCCAGATAACTTTTTCAGAAATATCTAACTTCTTAGCCAACTGATACAACTTTTGAGCGTAACTCTCAGAACCAGTACCCACGCATACAAAGCGTACATCTTGGCGTTGTTTGCACAAGAGTGCAGCTGCTCTGAGAAAGGTAGGATGGTCTTTCATGGGATCTAGCCGTCCAACTAAACCAATTAAAATGGTATCCTCTGAAATTTCCCATTCTGTCCGCACCTTTGCTCTAGTTTCTAAGCTAGGTTTAAAGTGCTCTGTATCAATACCATTAGGAATTACCAGCATTTTATCAGCAGGGAAGCCATGTTCCAGATGATAGGTGCGACCAGCACGAGAATTCACGATGATAAGATCGGCAAAGCGTGAAAACATACACTCTAGTTTAAAGACCAGACGGGATAGCCAGTCATAGCAACTGAAATCTATGTTGGATGCTCGTACTCCCCAAATTACCCGAGTTGAGGGAAAAAGCATTTTTAGGCAGATAGTCAGTAAATTAGGTATACCCAAATATCCATGCAATAAGTCAGGTTTGATGCGTCTTATCTGAGAGACAAGACGCCAAGAAAAACCAACTATATCCCATCGTCCACCCTTGTCCAGAGAAATCAATTGGACTCGAGTATCCTTGAGATTTTTTTCTAAAGTACCGCCCGAATAAAAGTATAAAACCGTTATATTAAAGCGTTCTTTTTCAAGACATTGTACTAGCGTCAATAACTGTCTTTCAGCACCGCCATAATTGAGTGAGCGGATGATAAAAGTGATATTAAATTTTGCTTTATTAATAAAGAACGATTGTTGCACAAGCTGCTTTCAACAAAAAACTATAAGAATATTTTGCCTTTCTTACCAACCCTTTATCAATTTTCTTAATCTCCAGCGAAGCCATCGCCCTAACGAAGAATTATTCGCATTAATATTGTTTAAATTATCATTGTAAGGATGAAATGATATCAGTTGAGTATCAAACAGCCCATCTTTTAAGAGACTACCATTGGGTGTTATAGAAGGATAGTTCCCTTCTTCGATTCTAATAATAGAAAGACCTGCATTGAATGGTAGGTGAGTAAGGGAAATTTTGTATCCGTTCGTAGCATCTCTAATTGCTGCAAGCATATCATGGCAAAGGTTAGTTTGCTGTGTGTCATGCACGCAAATTATACCAAAAGTTTTCATCTTAGGTAAAATCAGCTCTAAATCTAGTTTGACTTGAAAATAATCATGGGCGGCATCATGAACAACAAGATCAAAAGGCTGTTCCAAGGATTTTAAAAAAGTTTCACTAGCGCCCAAATATAATTGCCAATGCTTGTCTTGGTTTTTTAACAAAGATGAGAATCTATTAACATCACAATCACAACTCATAACAACTCCACCTGTTTTTAAAGCAGCAGCACGCAAAGCTTTTGTTGTTGAGCCTATCCCCAAATCAATTATTATTTTTGCATTTAAACCAATAGCTAATGAGTAAATAGTCAGTAGATGCTTGGAAGTAGCAATTTCAGAGCTATAAAAAGCTTCTAATAGTTCTGTATCTGAAAAAGGCTGAATGTTTACCATATTATTCCTTTCGATCCTGGCAGTAAACCAAATACCCTACAGGTAAAGCTCCTAGCAATAGAAATTTACCAATTCTTGTGTTAAGCATTTTAAACTGTTCGCTGACAGTAATCCCGGTATGAAAAGAAAATCGGCTGTAGTGAACAGCCGAGCGCATAAAATTGAATGGTGCATACCAAAACCAACTGCTCTGCTCATTTAAAATAATTTTATGCCATAAAGCATGACCCAAAGAAATTTGTTGTGGTGAAAGTCGGGTCAACTGATCCGTGCCACTAAAGTAGACTCGCAAAGGCTCATTTATAAATCTTGTCTTATATTCTCTAGCAATCCTGCCCCATACAAAACCTTGAGGAATAGTTTTCTCACCAACTATCTCTGGAAAAGGAAACTGACGCAGCACCTCTGTGCGGTGAAATCCCCATTTTTCGCCTGTAACTTTGTAGCGGTAACGAATTTCTAAAGAATCCGAGTCAGTTGGGTCAAATGGGAAACGGCTACCAACTATTTCCCCATTTTGGTCATTGCACAAACAGGTGACAGCAGAAAAACGATGTTTTTTATCTTCAGGAATTAGATCCCAATGCTCTTTAAAACGTTCCAGCGCTTCTGAGACGCAAGCATCATCAGAGTCAAGAACAAGAAATAGTTCGCCTTTAGCTTCTCGTACCCCACGATTAACCGCAATATGCTTGCCAGAATTTTCTTGATAAAAATAACGAATTGTAAAATTAGCTTCTTGCCGCCACTGCTCTACCAACTCACAGGTATTATCAATAGAACCATCATCAATAACTACCCACTCAAAGTTTCGATATGTTTGTGCTTGAAGACTTTCATAAACCCGATGAAGAGTGTGAGCGCGGTTATAGGTTGGAGTGAAAACTGTGAATACAGGCTGATAAGCTTGCTCATGCACTGTCGGCTGTTTATTTCGCTCTTCCATCGCTATTGTTCCCCATCAAATTGCTAATGAATCTCTCTACAACGCTCGCCATAAAATCATCAAAAAAAACTATTCTCAATCGTTATATTATTTCTAGCATAGCAACAGCAAAACATCTGTTTCTAATTTCAAAAACATCAGTCGATTTATAGCTATAGCTAAGGCATTTACAAGGATAATTAGCATTAAAATAACATTTTCTTATCTAAAATAATTTTTATTCATATTTTTGTTTCACTCGTTAAACAAAGCATAAATATAACTAATCATCCTTTTATGAAAACGAATTGATTATTACCTGAACCACCTCCAGAAGTAATGAACTTTTCTAAAACAAAATTTTTGTTTTCATACAAATTAAAAATATCTTCTGGCTTTGCTACCTCAAAAGGATAGCCACCTAACCAATCCAACCAATCATAAACTCTGGACATACCTCTTGAGTTTTTGTACTCAGTATAGCGAATTATTGGATTTCGACCTTTAACCAGATCCACTATTAATCCACTCAGGATAAAATAGGGAATAAATAAAGCAGAAATTAGAGTTCTACCTGCGATCCCTGAACAATAAACTTGCTTGATTCTGCGCCAAATTTTAGATTTTCTACCTTGATCGTTGTAAATAGCAATAAACAATATTCCCTGTTCTGCAACAGGGAATATTGCATTTTCTAGAGCTTGCCACATTGCACCAGTGTGATGAAGCACACCCCAAGCATAAATAATATCAAATTTTCCTAGAGACTTGATGTAATCCACATCCAGCACTGAACCCTGTTCTATAGTCCAGTTAGAATCATTAGGAAAGTATCGGCATTTTAGTTCTTGCGTGCAAGCTACTGACTCTGTATCGTAATCAAAGGAATGTACCTTCGCCCCTAGCCTACGGGCAGCCAGTGAAAATAATCCACTGCCAGAACCAATATCAAGAAATGTTTTGCTCTGTAAATCTTCTACTACTAGCATTTGCTTAAGAGACTTCTCTGCTTCTGCTATGCGAGCGTCATTGAGAACTGATAAAAATCCTCTCCAGTTTTTGCCAAACTCAAAGCGATCGCCCTGCTTCACTTCCTGCTCAAAAGTGCTTGTCATAGCTTCTCCTTGATAACTTGATCCAACAAGTTTTCCCACATTTCCATTATTTTCTCTAAACTAAATCTATCCATTACCTGTGTAGCACGACTAGCTAGGCGTTGGCGCTCTGCTTCATTAGACATCAGACGCTCCATTGCTGCTGCCAAAGCATCTACATTTCCATTTTGTACTAAAATACCATCGACGCCATCACGAATAATCTCTCTTGGTCCACTAGGACAGTCTGTAGAAATGACGGGTAGCCCACAAGCCATGGCTTCACACAGAGCGTTAGGAAATCCCTCAAACCGGGAAGACATAACGAAAATATCCGCCTGCTTCAGAAACTCATAAATATTTTTCACCCGTCCAGGTAGATGAACCCGGTTAGACAAACCAAGTTGGTTCCGCAAAGCTTCTAATTCTGTGCGTAATGCCCCTTCTCCTAATATTGTCAATGTCCAATCAGGGTAGCAGACTTTTAGCAGTGCAAAAGCTTGTAGCAGTAAGTCAAAACCCTTCTGAGAGTCAAGCCGTCCAACAGCAATTAGAGATGGTTTAGTTATCAATTTTGCTGACTCTGTTTGGTTTGTATTAATAAATATAACTGGATTAGGGATAACATACGAGCGAGATTGTATCTGGGCAGAAAAATAACTCAATGCTCTTGCAGTTACCCCAACAACTCGATTGGCTTTGGGATAAATCCACTGACGCAATAACCCCCTTACCCCGCCAATAGAGTACATTGCTGGATGAATGCGTTCAGATACTACTACTGGGATATGTAACCCGCGCGTCGCCAGTAGGGTGAGTATGTTATTTTTATCTATGAAGCTAATTACAGCATCGGGCTGACTATCAGCAATGGCGACTCTTAGAACTTGAATGCATTTCAGGTTATTCCAGATACCAACGAGCAAGCTTGGCGACTCTCTAGCTATACCCAAACAAATATGATGAACATGGCAATCTAGGTCATAAAACGGAGGTACTTTGCCATCATCGAAAGTCAACAAAGTAATTTTCCATCCTTTAGCTGCCCAGTAGTTAGCCATGACTGACATTACCTTTTCAGCACCGCCAGCGAATATGGAAGGAATTACTAAGGTTAACCGCATTTTTTTTTTGCAACTATTAAAGCATTACTATAAAATGCCTGAGTGCGATCGCTATAATCTATCAACCAACCGCTTAAGTTAATGACCATACAAAAAAATATCCAAAGCGGGAGAATTACGCCTTTTAATATACGACTGTATTTGTACAAGTTCATTTGCCTTTCGAGCCAATTTAAAACTAGCGCCCCAACCGTGCTACCAATACCGCCCTGATGTTTTGCTTCCATAACTTCATAATTTTGCTCGATTAAATTTATAAGTCCGTATACTGAAAACCGCCGATAATCATCTGGTGCACCATGCTCGTTATAGATAAAAGGTACAGTTAGTATTAGTATACCGCCCGTTTTTAAAACCCGAGTAATTTCCTCAATAGTATTGCCTAAGTTGGCTGTGTGTTCTAAAACCTGAGTGCATAAAATAGCATCAAAAGAAGATGTTTCTAAAAGCCATTCTTCATCAGTGTCAATGACAATATCAACCTTTGAGCCGGGATAAATATCAATGCCGATATGTTTGACTTTCTCTAAATCTATCCAAGTGCTGTAAGGTTTATCACCGCAGCCAACATCGAGCAAGCGCCCTTCAAGAGTCGGTAATATACGCTTGAGATCTGAATAAAGGTCTTTTACTGCCAACCATTGAAAATGCCAAAATCGTATATGCGGATGCGTTCCGCAAAGCTTTTTATATAGGTTAGAATAGATATCACCGATAAGACTCATACAAATTTCTTACTTATAAAAAATATATTTCCGTTGCTTCCATGTAAGCCAATTAGTGATAAGCATTTTTTGAGCAAGGCACTTATAACACCCTTCCAATTCAATGATGACCAACTAACAAAATAAATTACTTTAAGTTTCTCTACTTTCAGATTACCTGAAAATATAGCCGCTAAACTATGAGTATTAAAAGACTGCTGGTGTCCCCATTTGTGAAAAATATGTCCACAATCAGGACAGATAACTTGGCTGTTAAAAAGGTTTTCCTTAAATGGAACAGTCCCAACCAATAACCCAGAATTTTTTAATATCCGTTCTATCTCATACAAGCCTTGCTGTATTTGTTCACTTGATAAATGTTCGATAACCTCAGAACAAAAAACAACATCAAAAAAATTATCAGGATACGGAATCTGTTCTATATACCCTACCTTTCCTTCAATACCTCTTTGCTCCAGCAGAGCAATTGTGGTTTCACTTGGGTCTAAAGCATAAGTTTCCCAGGCTTGCTCCATACATTTCTGTTCAAGCCAGCCGTTGCCAACTCCTATGTTCAATACTCTTGGCTTGGTGTGACTATAAATTGCCAAAACTTGGCGAAAAAGATAGTTTAACCTTGGAGCTGACTGCAAGAATATGTCAGATGATTGTACCTGAAAATAATCCCAGATTTTGTCCTGTTGCATTTTTTTATTTACTGAAGCATTGCTGTAGCCAGTACAATTATTTTTTGATGACAAAAGCTTGACCACTTGGAACATTAATAATCTTTTCTGCCTTATTTTCCATAAACTCATCAAACGCTTTTTTTGCGCCTGGACAGGTTGTAAATCCGTAGTCATCACACAAGATTAGTCCACCAGTTACCATTTTAGGGTAGAAAAAACAAAGGGAATCAAAGGTAGGTTGATAAAGGTCAACATCTATATGAACAAAACAAAATTTTTTACTTGAGACATTATTAAATGTTTCTGGTATCCATCCTTTATAGATTTCTATTTTATCTTTATACTCGGCAAGATTTCTTTTAGCTATATCTTCAGTGGCTTTCAAATCACCTGCCTGCCAATACACTCCATCTATCTCCAAAGGTGAAGATAAGCCTTCAAACGAGTCAAAAGCATGATGTACCTTGTCAGTATTTTTAAATTTATTACAAATTAGCCAAGATGAAGCACCGTTAAAGACACCACACTCAGCCGTGTCACCCGGCAATTCATCAACAAGCGATAACAAAGATGTAATAAAAAATTTTCTGTCAGCAGAACGGTAGCTTTTTCCTACATATTTTTCGTAAAAATCGAAAAAATCTTTATCTTCAAGCCATATCTTTCCATACTCACTGAAAGTAAATTTTGGATACCATAAAGATGCTATTTTCTCACCGAGAACAAAGCTAGCATACTTACTTTCTTGCTTAGAAAAAAACTTTTTGTATAAGAGGCGAAAAAGGGTTATTAACTTCATATAAGTTTGGGTGTAATTTTTTTCACACTCAATAAACAGTAGGTCGAGTAACCAAAGGAAAAACAGATAACAATGGAAGTAGATAAGGCAATACCTGATACGCCCATATACTTTGTAAGCAAGTAATTGAAGCTAATATTAATTATTAAATTAAACCCAGATGCCCACATTAGTATCTGATTAAGTTGAATTGACGAAATTAACCGCACAACCAAAATACCTGAAATATAAAAAGGGATTTGCAAGGCATAAAAAGCTTGTATTTGGGCTACTAAGCGCGTAGCTTCAGGTGTAAATGAACCCCTTTGAAACAACACTTGGATAATAGGTTCAGAAAACAGAAATAAAAACCCTGTTAAGGGTACGGTCACCATAAAAATAAAAAAAAGAAAACGCTGAAGTGTATAGCGCACTCCTGTCCAATCTTTACAGGCAACCATCTTTGAAAAATA
Organism: Trichocoleus sp. DQ-A1; assembly: GCF_039961955.1. Taxonomy (NCBI): domain Bacteria; kingdom Bacillati; phylum Cyanobacteriota; class Cyanophyceae; order Leptolyngbyales; family Trichocoleusaceae; genus Trichocoleus; species Trichocoleus sp. DQ-A1. Next base: position 37,232 of record NZ_JAMPKE010000029.1, on the reverse strand, counting down.
TGGAATTACTGCTGTTCCCAATCCTGTAGCCATTAGCCCAATTGGAAATGCAATTACTTTATTGCCATAGTTTAAGGCGGCGACACTTCCCGGTGACAGCATTGCTGCCATTGATTGATCCACCAGATTGGTGCTGCTCATTAAAAAAGCTCCAGCAATCATCGGTGCATACTGACCAGCTACCTGACGCAAGTGAGGATCAAATCCGTACCACCTGGGGCGCAATGAGATACCTTGCCGCTTCAGCGCCACTCCCATAACTACCATCTCCAAAACTGCACCGCACAGTAGACCACCTGCCAAGGCAAAGATTCCCCAAGACGAACATATCAGCAGAAATATCACACTGATAACTGGGGTAATAATCGGAGAAAGTGCAGCTAAAGCGAATCGCTCACCCGCATTCAAAAGTGCAACCCAGATAACAACCACCCCATCCAGCAGCACAACAGGCGCGATCGCCCACAGAAGACGAAACGTCAGGCCTAACTTTTCAGAGCTAAACCCCCTAGCAATCCAGGGTAGATATAGAGGCGCAGTAACTACCATCAGTATGGTAGTAATTAACAACAACCCTAAACTCCAGACAATTACCCCGGAGAAAAGCCTTTGTGCTGCCTCTACACCTTCTTTCTCCCGTACCTGAATATAGGTGGGGATGAAGGCAGCATTAAAAGAGCCAGCTACCACATTGATGATAAAAGAAGGAACGAGCAAGGCAATTAAAAATGCATCGAGTTCGTCCCCAGTGCCAAATTTCCAAGCAACTACCAATTCCTTTCCCGCAGCTGCTACTTTTACCAACGCTGTCATCAGAGCAACTGTAACAGCTGCACCAAAGATTTGGCGGTTGGTCGAGCCACTAGTCAGCTTTTTCCAAGAATGGAGCAGCTTTTGTGCTGCTAGAGTTTGTTTCACCTACACTTAGCTCAAGTTTTCAGCTCGCTGAGCGATTTCATCCCAAACTCCCTCATAGGGACTGATAGTAGCAGCGCTCAACCCCATAGATCCTCATTAATTGACATCAAATTTGGAAGTACCATTAACCTGCTCCAAAAGCCGCATTCAACAATGCAGCCAGGACAGATTGAATCGCTAGCAGCTCATCGGGAGGCTCGCTCAAAAATACGCCGCTACTGGAGTTGATGAGAGCATTATATGCTTCCACTGCCGCCGCCAGCCGAACCGCATCGACCCTACCATTTGCGGTTAGCCCTTGCAAGTTGGCAACCACGTTACGAGCCAGGGTTGGATTAATGCCTTCAGTAGCATTCACCAGACCGCTTTCTAGCTGGCTCGCGCTAGCAGCAACATTTCCAGTCCCTGTCAAAACGTTCCCTAAGCTATTATTGGCAGTCTGGGAGTTGACTGAGGCTGCTGCCTGGTTGACAGCAGACGCGATCGCCTCCGTTCTGAAGGCGAGTCTTCCCCGCCCGCCTCTGTCGGGTATGAAGGCTCCGTTGACAACGTCGCTAGTCGTCATAACCGGCCCGGTGACATCTGAATTGAAGCCTGGAGTCTGGGCAAGCGCTGTTTCCGAAAGCAGAAGAGAAGAACCCAAAGCTAAACCCAGACCGAGATTTACAGAAAGACGTTTGATGTTCATGGCTTTTGTTTTGCGAGCAAAGAACTTAGAAAGTAATGCCGTAACCGACGCCCAGGATAAAACGCGCCCCATCACCAGCATTTCCGGTTACATCAGCAAGCGCTGGAGTGATGATCAGCGGTATATTCTCGAATGGAGCGATCGAAGCACCCACATTCAAATCTTGACCGCTCCATTCGGCAATGACCGATATTGGTTGAGCTACGCGCACGCCTATACTGCCAAACGGATTGACAGAATCTCTACCAGCCTCAATATCAGGTACTGAACGAAAGCGACCGCCACCCAGACCCACAGAGGCAGTAACTGAGGGGGAGAAGCCTGCGGTTGTCCGAGATCCTAGTGGGAAAACTTTACTGACGACACCGTAAACGGTGCTGTACCCCGGATCGGGTTCTCCAAATGTCTCGATATTTTCTACCCCAACAGCGACGGCTATGTCATTAGCAAACTGGCGGTGAATCTTGAAGCTGATGCCACCATCTTCAAAGCTATCATCGCCGAAGAGGTCATAGATTGAGATAACTCCTTCTACACCCACGGCTTTGCGAGCATCGCCCACACCAATACCCGCAGCAATTACCCCATCTGCCTTATTGGTGTTGCGGGTTCTTTCTTGGAAGCCAGCTCCGATAAATGCCTGCCCTCGGTCAGCCCCGAAAGCCGTGGGTGTCGTAATACTGGAATTTCCCCCAATTAACCGCCGTAGCTGTTCTACTATCGGGGGTGCAGGAAGTCGATACTGTTGGCGCAAGGCTGCAACTTGCTCTGCCGTAGGGGGAGGCGGTGTTGTCGCAACGGGTTCGTAGCCAACCACGTAACGAGCGGCAACATCCGTTGGGGGAATCTGCGGCGCTTGCCCCGCATTCACTAAAGCCTGGTAAATAAACGCTGCCACGTCAGCACGGGTGGCTAACTGATTAGGATTTAACAGCGCCACATCTGGATAGTTGACAACTAGCTGATTTTGTGCGGCGGCGGCAACACTGGTGCGGGCATAGGCAGGAATGCTCCCAGCATCCTGAAATAAACCATTTAAAATTGAGGCGGTATCTGCGGTTGGATTCAAGTTAAGTCCGCTGACCAAAGATACCAAGACTTGAACGCGGGGGATGTTTTGATTCGGCTGGAAAACCTGGTTGGGGTATCCTTCTAAAAACCCTGTCCGATAAGCTTCCTGAATGGCTGTGTAACCCCAGTAATTGGCAGGCACATCCACAAAATCGATCGCTTGGCGAGTGGCGGGTCTTTGAAAAGCCTTCCGGATCATGGCGGCAAACTGAGCGCGTGTCACCGGCTCGTCAGGGCGGAAAGAGCCATCTGGAAAGCCTACGATCACTTCTCGCTCTGCGAGTGCTTCAATAAACGTCTGCGCCCAGCTACCTTGTACATCTGGGAAGGTGCTGGCTTGAGCCAGTTGAGTCGGCGTCGTGACGGCTCCAGGTTGCTGTACACTGCTTCCAGGAGCGGCTGGATTGCGAATCGCTGGCAACGAAGAGCTAGAACGGGTGGTTGAAGGAGCAGGCGGGTTGTTGGAACGCAGCGCCTCAGCCCCCAGCATCGTTTTTAAGAGTGCGTCACCCATTGAACCGCTACCCTTGGCTGGTTCTGAAGCGTTCCTGTTACCAGAACTTGCCCCGGTGGTAGCCAGACTGGCAGCTGCATAGAGGATCGTACTGCCCAAAAACATGGAACTTAGTAGGATGCGTAGTCGGTGGTACCACAATTTCTTTTTGCTTGCACTGACACGGCTCCCACCTGTTGCTGGCGTCATAACCTTTCCTCCTCATACCCAAATATTCCTTGCCACCTCAAAGGTACACGAGTTTGGGAAAATTACGTTGGTGATTAAATTTTATACTGCAACTTTTTACGGATTGTATCCGTCAATGGCGTGACTTTGTGTAACGAGGTTTAACAGATTTGGAATGAAGAGTGCTAAGTTGAGCGCCAAAAGGCATCGTGAAACAAGCTGTGATTTTTGTAAGAGCGGTGCTAGTTTTCCGAAACTGGCTACCCGAAGCGTTGCGGGCTTCGCGCTTCTAGCCGTGGCGGCAATGACGGTTTCATCACCAGCGATCGCGCAACTCCCTGGATTGCGCCCTTCTGCTGCCCCAGCGGGAACATCTACCAGACGTGGATCGGAGGCCCCATATACTCTAGGCGCAGGCGATCGCGTCCGGCTGGATATTTTTGAGGTTCCTGAATACAGCGGAGAGTACCAGGTGCTAATCGATGGTACGCTCAACCTGCCAATCATTGGCAGCGTACCCGTTCGGGGATTGAGCCTCGAAAGAGCAACCGATGAAATTTCTAGCAGATACGGTCGCTACATCCGACGCCCCCTGCTGACCATTACTCTGCTGGCACCCCGTCCCGTCAAAATCGCAGTGGCTGGGGAAGTCAATCGTCCGGGTTCCTATACCGTTAACCTAACCGAAGGCAATCAATTTCCCACCGTCACGCAAGCACTGCAATTGGCTGGGGGCATTACTCAAGCCGCCAATATCCGCCAAGTAGAACTGCGCCGCATTTCACCCGGTTCATCGGGAGTCATCGCTGTCAATCTCTGGGAATTACTCAACAACGGTGATTTGAGTCAAGATCTCACTTTGCGAGATGGAGACTCGCTGTTTATCCCCACCAGCCCCCAAATCAACGCCGATGAATCCCGCACCTTAGCGGATGCCAGCTTTGCGCCCCAGAACACCGGGCCGATCAAGATTGTCGTAGTCGGAGAAGTATCCCGTCCAGGGCCTTATATCGTGTCACCAACCACCATCGCCACTGCGAATACTCCCCCTGAGGCGAATGCGACTGCGGCTTCTAGCAGCACTCCTGCCACCGTGACCCAAGCCATTCAAGTTGCAGGGGGAATTACCTCCTTAGCAGATATTCGCCAGGTTCAAGTCCGCCGTTCTGCCCGTTCGGGACCCGAAAAAGTCCTCAATATCAACCTCTGGCAACTTTTACAGTCCGGGGATGTCACCCAAGATGTCATCTTGCAAGAGGGAGATACCGTGGTGGTGCCTACTGCCAGCAATATCGACCCCTCTGAGGTACCCCAAGTCGCATCGGCTAGCTTCTCTCCCAACACCATTCGGGTCAATGTGGTCGGGGAAGTTGCCAAAGCAGGGACGATTGAACTGCCACCCAATACGACCTTGAATCAAGCGGTGCTGGCAGCCGGAGGATTTAACAATCGTGCCCGGAGGAGTTCGGTAGAGCTAATTCGTCTCAACGCCAATGGCACCATATCAAAGCGGAACGTCCCGGTCAATTTTGCTCAGGGCATCAACGATCAAAACAATCCGATTCTACGCAATAACGACGTGGTGGTGGTGAACCGCTCTAACCTCGCTAATTTCTCAGACACGCTGGGGACGGTGTTGAGTCCGCTGGGAGGGGTTTTCAGCTTATTCAACTTCTTTAGAATCTTCGAGTAAAAACGTGGCTGCCTAGGTCTGGAGAGCCACAATCAAGAGCTGAGTAAAAAATTCGATCGTTTGGATGTAGCATCCTGCACATTCATGGTACAAAATGAGGCTAGAACCAGGAATCTCCCTGGCGATCGCGTCAACCAAGCCAACAAGGTGCAGGGGTTTAGATGGAAGCGGGCCAATTTTCTCAACCGTCATCGCCGAAAGGGAATGGCAAGCAATTTCAGCCATTGCCGCTAACCGACGAAACTCAGTTTCTAGAAAACAGCCAGGACGACTTGAATGTTCGTCAGCTCTTGAATGTGGTGCGTCGCCGTGCTTTGGTGATTGCGGGGGTGGCGCTCGTTGTCACGACTGGAATCGGCTTGTGGACATTCAGCCAGACACCCAAGTATGAAGGAAAGTTCCAACTCCTGGTAGAACCCGTCACGGCTGAAAACAAGCTGACTAAACTCACTCAATTGCAGGCAATCGAGCCAGCTCTAAACGACTCTAGTCTGGATTACGAAACCCAAATTAAAGTTTTACTCAGTTCCGAACGGATGGCGGCATTCATCGCTCAGATCCAAAAGCGCTATCCCGATATCGACTATGAGTCACTCATTCTTGAAAACAACCTAACAATTACCCAAATAGATAAAACAAAAATTTTAGAAGTACGTTACCGCGATACCGATCCCGATAAAATCAAGTATGTATTATTTGAGTTAGCTAAAGTTTATTTGAGGTACTCTCTTCAGGAGCGGCAAACTAACCTCAACCAGGGAATTAAGTTTGTAGACGGTCAACTTCCTGGACTTCAACAACGGGTGGACAAACTCCAGGGACAACTGCAAACGTTCCGGCAGCGGTACAACATCCTCGATCCGGAAGAACAAGCCAAACAACTTGCCGTGCTAGCCTCAAATGTTGAGGAACAAAAACTCGATAACCAACTAAAACATAATGAAGTCCGGTCGCTGTATGCAACGCTACAAAAGCAGTTAGGGCTACCCCCCAATCAAGCGATCGCTGCTGCATCTCTTTCGGAAGCACCCCGCTACCAACAGTTACTCAACAAACTTAAGGAAGTCGAAACCAAGCTTGCCACCGAGTCAGCCCGGTTTCTGGAAGAAAGCCCTACCATTCAATCACTCAAAGAGCAGCAGCAAAATTTGCTGCCCTTGTTGCAACAAGAAGCGGCGGCGGTACTGGGAAATAACCTGTCTGGTCTCAACGAACGGCAATATTTGTCTTCCCCCAGCACGGTGCGCTTAGAGCTGATTCAGCAATTTGTGGATGCGGCAAACCAAGTGCAGGTTCTGGAAGTTCGCGGCAATGCGATCGCGCAAGCCGAAAAGCGCTTAAATCAACAAGTTAGACTACTGCCCCTGATTGCCCGTCAGTACACAGATTTACAGCGGGAACTCAACGTCGCAACCGAGAGTTTAAACCGCTTTCTAGCCGTTCGGGAAACCCTGCAAATTGAAGCAGCACAGAAAGCTCTCCCCTGGCAGCTAATCGCCAAACCCCAAAAGCCAGAAGATCCTATCTTTCCCAAGCCAAAGCGAAATCTGATATTAGGCGCGATCGCTGGGGTAATGTTAGGGCTGGCATCTGCCTTATTAGCAGAGCGACTCGACAATGTTTTCCACTCCCCCGAAGAACTCAAAGACAGCACCCGACTACCCATTCTTGGCTTGATTCCCCACCACAAAGAACTCAAACTATTCAAACCCATCGCAGAACTCGCCAACTTCGCCCAGCCAAATGGAAACGGAGCCTCAGCCAAAAACCAAAACGGAGAGACCCCATCCAAAGAGCGTGCCACCACTCGCAAAGCTAGTTGGTACAATGCTTCTCCCTTCTTAGAATCCTTCCGTTCTCTCCATACCAATATTCGTTTTCTCGGTTCTGATACCCCCATCCACTCGCTAGTGGTTAGCTCAGCGTCCCCAGGTGATGGTAAATCCACTGTATCCGTACACCTAGCACAGGCGGCTGCGGCAATGGGACAGCGAGTTTTGTTGGTAGATGCAGATTTGCGGCGTCCTCAGGTTCATAATGTCCTCGGTTTAGAAAATCACCAGGGGCTGAGCAACGTCATTGCCACAGGTCTAACTCCCAGAGAAGCCATCCAGCGCTTGCCCTCCTGGGACAATCTCTACGTGCTAACCGCTGGACAAATCCCACCAGACCCAACCAGACTGCTTTCCTCCAAGCGAATGCAGTATTTGATGGAGCAGTTGAACGCTGTTTTTGATCTAGTGATTTATGACACGCCACCGATACTAGGTCTGGCAGATGGCAGACTCCTGGCTGTCCATACCAATGGCGTGATCATGGTAGCGAGACTGGGCAAAACCGATCGCTCCATCCTGCTACAAGCGATAGATGCATTAAAAATCTCTAGTGCCCCCGTCTTGGGTATGGTTGCCAACGGTGTGAGAAGAAACGCCGGTGGATCGTACTATTACTACGATCGCTACTACACCTCTAATCAAGAATCAGAAGTAGAGAATGCCAAGAAACTCTTGCAAAAGAAACTTGGATTGCGCTAGCTCTTGGCGATTAATTGTTAAGAATTAGTCATTAGTTTCTAGTCATTTTTTTAAATCATGGATAGAACTAATGACTGATAACTAACCGCTAAGCTCCATAAAAAGAGCGATACCACTCAACAAAACGCGGAATTCCAACCTCAATGGGTGTACTAGGCTTGAACCCAACATCTCTTTGTAGATCGCTAATATCGGCATAAGTTTCAGGAACATCTCCCGGTTGCATTGGCAGCATATTTTTCACTGCCTTCGTACCGAGGCAATCTTCCAAAACCTCGATAAAACGCCCTAATTCAACCGGCGTATTATTGCCAATATTGTAAATTTTATAAGGTGCGGCACTCACTCCCGGATCGGAGTCAGCTCCTGCTAGATCAGGATTTGGTTGTGGAATTTTATCAGCTACTCGTAAAACTCCTTCTGCAATGTCATCAATGTATGTAAAATCGCGCCGCATTTTACCATAATTAAAAACATCAATCGGACGCCCTCCTAAAATGGCTTTGGTAAACAAAAACATTGCCATATCTGGACGACCCCACGGCCCATATACTGTAAAAAAGCGCAAGCCAGTCGTTGGTAAACCATACAAATGACTGTAGGTATGCGCCATCAGTTCATTTGCCTTTTTACTAGCTGCATACAAGCTGACCGGATGATCTACATTGTCATGCACCGAAAAAGGCATTTTCTTATTTGCCCCATAAACTGAACTAGAAGAAGCAAACACCAAGTGTTTAACTTGCGAATGCCGACACCCCTCCAAGATATTCGTAAATCCCACCAAATTGCTATCAACATAAGCATGGGGATTTTGCAGCGAGTAACGTACACCGGCCTGGGCAGCCATATGTAGTACTTGTTCAATCTGGGAATTCGCGAATAACTCCGCAATTCCTTGACGATCCGCCAAGTCAATTTTGTAAAACTGAAAATTATTTTTGTCCTTCAGTTGCTCCAAACGAGCTTGTTTTAAATTGACATCATAATAATCATTAAGATTATCGATGCCAATGACCTCTTTTCCTCTATCTAGCAGCAGTTTACACAAGTAAAAACCAACAAAACCAGCGGCACCAGTAACTAGAATTTTCCCCATATTTTTGTTTCTACTAGCTGTTAGCAGTTTGGTAATTGATGTAGCGTCATTGACAAATAATGGCGATGAGCGCGACAAATCCAAAGGCGTTCAAGTCCAAAGTCTAGCCCAATTACTCAGCCGAATGCCATAGTTCCGCACATGAACCCCTGGTGACACTAAGGGTTCATGTGTCCTTACAACCCCATGAAACTGATGCAAGCTACCTGGAGCGTGTCCTGTGTACGCTCCAGGCAGCTAACTGGGAGCATTTTGTTGATGAGAGCGAAAAGCGCTACGCGAGGAGCGCAGGTACGTGTATACGCTCCTCGCGTAGCGTATGCTGCTTTATGCGGCTACTCCCTTACCTGCATCTGCCGCCTAGGAGACGCTCCTGCTTCCTTGAAACAAGGAACTATCCCAGCCGTGTCTAGTCTGATGAAGAGCTTTAAGTTTAATTCTGCTTAGCGTCGGATTACGAGGTTTGTCTATTCCGTTTCATTTTGCCCATTCAACTTAAGTCTGTCACCTTACGTATGGTAATCACTCACCTGCACAAATTTTTAACAACCTCGACTGCTAAAACTTCTAAATCTCAGATGATATTTTGGTTCACTTTAAGCTTAACTTTCGCCCTCATTTATAGTTTTTTAGGACTCAAGCAGGCTTTCAGTAGCTCATATGTGGTGCAAGATGATGCACGAGTATATGTGTTTTGGATGCAGCGATTTGTAGATTCAAGCTTGTTTCCGAATGATTTTATTACTGACTATTTTCAAGCTATAACCCCCTCTGGATATGCTGCTTTCTATCGACTGATAGCATTTTTGGGGATTGAGCCACTTGGCTTGAGTAAATTACTACCAGTCTTTTTGACACTGCTGACAACCGCCTACTGTTTTGCAGTCTGCCTGGAAATATTTCCGGTACCAACAGCAGGATTTATTAGTACGCTGCTGCTCAATCAAAATCTTTCCATGAGGGATGATTTAGTTTCTAGCACTCCCCGATCTTTTATTTATTTATTTTTTCTAGCATTTTTGTACTATCTGCTGCGGCGCTCTTTATTTTTATGTCTAGGCGCGATCGCTTTGGCTGGATTGTTTTATCCCCCGTTGTTGTTCATTTTAGCCGGAATCTTAATCTTGAGACTGTGGCGCTGGGACGGACATCGACTCCATCTATCTAAGAATCGGCTTGATTATCTGTTCGGCGCTACTGGGCTGGGATTTTGCCTGCTAGCGATCTTGCCCTATGCTTTGAAATCCTCTGAAGTTGGCCCAGCGATCGCTGGGATGGAGCTAAGATCGTTACCAGCATTTTCTCAAACGGGAAGAATTCCTTTTTTTGATAACACTAATCCCCTGTGGTTTTGGCTATTTGGGCAACATAGTGGTCTTTTGCCTAATGTGTTTGAACATCCCCTATCTCTGCTGGGATTATTCTTGCCAATCTTAATGCGCTATCCCGACAGGTTTCCCCTAATTAAGCAAATTGCCAGCAACATCATCATTTTGCCTCAGATTGCGCTAGCATCTTTCGGGATATTTGTGGCTGCCCATGCCATGCTCTACAAGCTTTTTGCTCCGGCTCGTTACACGCGATATAGCTTCAAGTTGGTGATGATTTTGAGTGCAGCAATCGTATTAGTCGCACTGCTTGATGCAGTTTTTAAATGGGCAAAGCAGCAAGATAAACTATTAATTCGGCGGCAGTTTATAGCTTTGGGATTCACCACTCTACTAGGAACTACAATCCTCTTTTATCCGTACTTATTGGAGAAATTTCCAAACAGTAACTATGTCGTTGGTAAGGCACCTGCACTATATGAATTTTTTCAGAAACAACCTAAAAATATTCTGATTGCTTCTTTATCGGAAGAAGTGGATAACCTGCCTACTTTTTCCCAGAGAGCTATTTTAGTCGGGTGGGAGTATGCAAATCCTTATCATGTAATATACGAGCGTCAAATTCGCCAACGAGCTACCGATTTAATTCACACTCAGTACACTCAGAATTTGGCAGAAATTCAAAATTTTATTCAAACCTATGATGTGGATTTTTTTTTGCTGGATCGCGCAGCATTTACTTCTGAATATATTACCAACAATCCTTGGTTTAGGCAGTGGCAGCCGCTAGCGAAAGAGATGTTAGGAATGCTAGATCGGGGAATGATTCCAGCCATGTCTGGTCTGATGCAGCGTTGTTCGGTTTTTGAGACAGGGGAGCTGGTTGTACTGCAAGCCAAATGTATGATTAAAGCCACCCTAGATTAAATACTACTGAAATCATTTCAGCTTAAGGTCGCCACAAATAAAGGGTTGTCAGTGGCTACTGCAATAGACTCGAACTGACTCTTTCAGCGCTAGGCTAACGCCTCGCTTCGCTAACGCGATCGCAGCCAATCTTCTACGAACCAAAATCAGAAATCAAAACTCTAAAAGGGGATGAGTTTTAGGGAATTGACGGATTGGTGAAACATATCAGCGCTACTTAAGTCTTTTGGATTATGCATTGATTGTAGGTTAAGAGTGTCACCTACGCGATCGCAAGCAGACCCTTTCAAAGCAAGTCTCATTCTGAGTACGCGAGTGTGGGAAAATTCCCAAATATAAGGAACAGGTGTAAGGAGCAGAGTTGACACTTAACATAGGACAAGCCGATAGTATTCATCGGTAGAAGCCTGTAATCATTTCTAAAGACACCCTCGTTACCGCCGTTGCTAGTTTTCTATGAAGAACTCCCCAAAATCGGGTAATGAAACAGCAGCTACCCGTTCCAATCGGCGTCTATGGGTACTATTAAGCCGCACCGGCCTTGGCCTGGGAATTATCCTGTTGCTTGGCACAATTGGCGGGGTCTGGTGGGCGTGGATTTTTGTCCATCAGCGGTTAGCACCGATTGTTGAAGAAAATCTCAGTCAAACGCTGAAACGACCCGTGCAACTGGGGAAAGTTGAAGGCTTTTCCATCAACAATCTGCGCTTTGGTGGCTCCTCGATACCAGTTACGCCCACTGACCCCGACCGCGCTTCGGTAGAAGGTGTAGACGTGGTTTTTGATCCGCTAGCGCTGCTCTTTAGGCGGACTTTGGAGCTAAATATTACCCTGGTCAACCCTGATATTTACGTTGAACAGGACAAAGAGGGACGCTGGGTTTCTACTGAACTGAAGTCAGAAGAACCGAGTGGGGCGATTAAGACGGATATCCAAAGCGTTCGGGTTCAAAACGCGGATGTAGTGCTGCTCCCAACGCCCAAAATCGTAGAGAGGAAAAAAGGCAGCCAGGAAGCAAGAGGAAATGTAGATGCAACGCCTCTTCCCACTCAAACTCCCCCGCGCAGTAACATTCAAGACACGCTCACCAGACGGCTGGAACCTCTCTTTCCCAGGACACAGAAGAGGGGGGTGCCAATTACTTTTCGCCAGGTAGGTGGTACGGCTCGCTTTTTCGATAACAACCAGCGGATTCGCTTTGATGTCAGCGGTCAATCGCAGGTCGAATTAGGGGCACCGAAACAAAGTGTTCCTCAAAAACAGCAGCCCAATCCAACGGCTACACCCATCCAAAGCAGCCTCAAAATTTCTGGCGAATACCGCGCCCCAACCGGGCAAACCAACCTGCAAGTTCAAGGGCAGAACCTGAGTGCAGTCGATGTCGATCGTTTAGCTAAGCTGCCAATAGACTTGTATGCAGGGCTGTTGGATGGCAACTTGGAAGTCCGATTCCAAAATGAAGAGCGAGCCACATTTCTGGGAACAGCTATCCTCAAAAATGTGAAAGCGCAGGTTGCAGAGGTGCCGCAACCGTTTAGCAATACTAACGGACTCTTGCGATTCAACGGATATGCGATCGCGCTGGAGAATGTCAGCGCTCTTTACGGTCAGGTTCCCGCAGTTGCCAATGGGGTTATTGATACCCAAGAAGAAAAGGGTGGGTACAACATTGCCGCCCAAGTGAAATCGGTCGCGATCGCGACTGCCCTCAATACTCTCAAAGTAGAGTCACCTTTCCCCGTAACTGGACAAGTCCGCGTTGACGTGCAGCTCAAAGGAGCGCTGGAAAAACCGATCCTCTCAGGAACCGTCGCCACCCTCCAGCCCACCGAAAAAGTGCCCCTAATCGTAGATAAGGTAAACTTTCGCGGCATCAGCGGTCAATTTCAGATGATCGATACCCTCCTCACCATTACCAACATCCGTGCCTTGCCTAGCGTTGGCGGCAGACTGGCTGGTAATGGTCGCATTCAGATGGGCGACAAAGGAGGATTGGTATTCGATGTCATCGGTCAAGACATTCCAGGGGATGCCGTTGCCCAGATTTACAACGCCAAGCCGAGCAATATCCAAATCGGCACCGTAGCCGCCAAAGCACAGCTTTTTGGCACCACCGGCAACCTCCAGACCGTCGTGCAAGTTCAGGCACCCCAAGCCACCTACCCAGGCAGTGGAGAAGTCATCGTTACTCAGGACAAAACCTACTTTCGCAACACGACTCTGAGCGTCGGGGCAGGCACCGTCAACCTCAAAGGTCAGGTGGCGGAGGGTCGCTGGGAGGCGGCAGGCGTTGCCGATGATGTTCAACTAGCACGTTTGGCAGAACTCCCGCCACAGTTGCAGTCAGCCCAGGCAGATGGGACATTTAATCTAGCGGGAAGTGTCGATTCTTTCCAAGCGGAAACGATTCGCGGCACCGCTCAAGCGAATGTCCGGGTTGCTGGTGGCACCGTCAAGGCATCAAAAATTGTGATGAATGCAGGGCGCTGGCAAGCTTCTGGGCAGGCTTCTGCTGTCCAGTTGAGGCAGCTAGCCCCGCAACTGCCGCCGCAATTCCAAAATCAAACCGCAAATGGTTCTTTTAACTTATCTGGAAGTCTAGCTGCCTTTAAACCCGAAACCATTAGTGGCACCGCCTCGGTTCAACTGAATATTGGCGGGGGCAGCGTCAATGCCTCAAACGTTCGGCTGAACAACGGTCGTTGGCAAGCTTCTGGACAAGCGTCTGCCATTCAATTAGCAACGGTTTTGCCCCAATCACCCGTCCAAGGGCGACTCAATAATGGTTCCTTCAACCTGTCAGGAAGTTTGGCGGCTTTCACCCCGGAAACGATTAGCGGGACTGCCCAAGGAAATCTTCAGGTTGGCGGTGGTCGCGTCAGTGCCACCAACGTGGAGTTTGGCAACGGTCGTTGGCAAGCTTCTGGGCAAGCTTCTGGTGTCCAGTTGGCAAAGGTGTTGCCCCAAATTCCGCCGCAATTCCGAGGTCAGCTGAATAATGCTTCTTTTAACGTCTCCGGTAGTCTGGAAAATGTTAGCGCCGAAACGATTAGCGGAGAAGCTTCAGGGCGTCTGAATCTTGGCGGTGGCACCGTTACTGCCTCGACTGTCCAGTTTCAGAACGGTCGCTGGCAAGCTCGCGGACAAGCGTCTGGGGTACAACTAGCACTGGTGTTGCCTGAACTGCCACCGCAATTCCAAGGTCGGTTGAATAATAGTTCTTTTAATGTATCGGGGAGTCTGGGGGCGTTTAGCCCGCAAACCGTTACCGGAACAGCTTCTGGAAGCCTGAATGTGGGTGGGGGAACCGTCAGTGCCGCCAATGTAGAGTTTGGCAACGGTCGCTGGCAAGCTCGCGGACAAGCGTCTGAGGTTCAGTTAGCAACGCTATTTCCCGAACTGCCACCGCAATTCCAAGGTCAGCTGAATAATGGTTCTTTTAATGTATCGGGAAGTCTGGCGGCTTTTACGCCAGAAACTCTTAGCGGCACGGCTTCTGGAAGCCTGAACTTAGCTGGAGGCAGCGTCAGTGCCGCCAACGTACAGTTTGGCAATGGTCGCTGGCAAGCCTCTGGTGAGGCGTCCAATATCCAACTCGCTAGAGTGTTTCCCCAATCGCCCCAATTCCAAGGGCAACTGAATAATGGTTCTTTTAACCTATCCGGAAGCTTAGCCGCTTTCAGCCCCGAAACGATTACTGGCACGGCTTCTGGAAATCTGAACTTGGGTGAGGGAAGCGTCAGTGCAGCCAACGTACAGTTCGGCAACGGTCGCTGGCAAGCATCTGGCGAGGCGAATGGCGTCCAGTTGGCAAAAGTATTTCCCCAACTGCCCCCGCAATTCCAAGGTCGGCTGAATAATAGTTCCTTCAACTTGTCCGGCAGTTTGGCTGCCTTCACCCCGGCAACTCTGAACGGGACGATTTCTGGAAGTTTGAATGTGGGGGATGGCACCCTCACCGCCTCAAATGTTCAACTCCAAGACGGGCGCTTTGCGGGTTTAATTTCTGCTAATAATGTTGACCTGGAACAGCTTGTCGCAGCATTACCAGATTCCGTGCCGGTTCCGGCGCTGCGAGGACGGGTGAGTGGCAACGTTGATGCTTCTGGGTCGCTGAGTGCTGTCAATCCAGCGGCTATCCGAGCAACCGGACAGTTGCGCGTCGAAAATTTTGCCGCCAATGACTTGGTGTTCGACCCCGTTCTCACCGGGCAAATCAATTTAGTCCCCGGACAGCCGAGTAGCGTTGAGCTAGCAGGCAATCAACAAGACCGGATTTCGCTGGTGTTGTCGCCTAGCTATCAACCCGTCTCTTTTTTAGTGAAGCGTGACGAGGTGCTGGCACAAGGCAACCGCGAGGGCGATTTGTTGGTGGTGGATGTGCAAAACGTTCCGCTCAAATTGTTGAAAGATTTAGCTCCCCAGAATGCCTTAGCAAGTCTACCGCCAGCGATCGCATCCCAACCCATCGAAGGTAAACTTTCTGGAGATTTTATCCTGAATCTCGCCAATTTTAATGTTGCCGGGAATGATGTAGCGATCGCTCAACCCGTGCTTGGTACCATTAAAGGCGATTTGCTAACCATCGGCAGTTTCCGCTATGCCAATGGTACCGCCACCTTGGATGGGGGAGAGTTCCGCCAAGGCGAAAGTCTATACGCCCTCGCCGGTAGCGTCACTCAAACCTCCAGTGGGCCAGAACTGCAAGGTTCGCTGAAAGTAGCTCAAGGAAAAATCCAAAACGTCCTCCCCCTCCTGCAAATCTTTGATTTACAAGACCTCGCCAGAGGCGGACAACCTCCTACCTATGCCAGCGCCGCCGAGGTTAAACCCCAACCCGTCGGTCTACCCAATGCTAGCCTGGAAGCTCAACTGCGCCGCTTATCGGAAATAGAAGCCATCCTTGCCGCCCAGAAAGAGGAACGGGAAGCTTCGCCCATCCCCGAACTCAAAGACCTCACCGGCAATTTCTCCGGCGGAATCAATGTAGCAGCTTCCCCTAGACAAGGCATTAACCTTGACTTTGACTTCGGCGGCAATAACTGGAAGTGGGGCAGAGACGACCAGCCCAATCGTCTCTACACCGCTGATAATGTGATTGTCAAAGGCAGCTTCCAAAACGGCGTCCTCACCCTTCTGCCCTTACGAATTGAATCTGAAGAAACGCTGCTTGCCTTCACTGGCACCCTTGGCGGAACCGAACAAAGCGGTCAGCTGCGCCTGAGAAATGTCCCTGTCGCCCCATTCCAACAGTTCGCCAATTTACCAGTCGATATCACTGGGAATCTCAATGGAACCGCAACCCTAGCAGGCAGCATCAACAATCCCCAAGCCATCGGCGAACTGGCTCTCACCGATGCCACCCTGAACCAAACCGCCGTCCAAGCGGCGCGGGGCAGTTTCCGATACACCAATGCTCGTCTGACCTTCAGCAGCACCATCGCCACTGCCGAAGCTGGGGAGCAGGCAAACCCAGAAGCCGGGGAGACTCCGCCCGATACTCAACCTGCAACAACTCCTCGTACCCCATCTCCAATCGCCAGTATCCCCTCGACGACTCAAATCACTGGCAGCATTCCCTTTTATCAGTTGCCCTTTGCCTCCGTTGCACCCGATAACAACCAACTCAGCCTGGATTTAAACGTTCAAAATGAGGGACTTTCCCTGTTAAACCTGCTTTCGCGTTCTGCTGTCACTTGGGTGGATGGTACCGGACAAGTGCAACTCAACGTTCAGGGTACGGTGAATCCAAATACGGGCAAATTAAACCAGCTTGTCGCTAACGGGATTGCGACTGTTGACGATGCCACTATCAAGGCGCAAGCTTTGCCCGAACCGCTCACTGATGTCAACGGTAGGGTCTTATTTAACTTTGACCGCATCCAAGTAGAAAACTTCCGGGGTGACTTTAGTGGTGGTGAAGTGGTCGCCTCCGGAGCCATCCCCATCTCAGGCACGGGGCAAGAGTCGGGGGATAAACTCACGGTTAGCCTTGAAAAACTCGCTGTAAATTTGAAAGGGTTATACTCAGGCGGCGTCAACGGCAACGTGGAGATTACTGGCTCGGCTCTCAATCCGCAAATTGGTGGTGAAGTGCGACTTGCCGATGGTCGGGTGCTGATAGGAGAGACGGCAGGGGATGGCACAAACGGAACGGCTTCACCCGGTGGTGGTACCGCTACCCCATCATCCCCAACCTCTGACGAGCAACCCTTCACTCCCACATTTAATAACCTGCAACTGGCTTTAGACAAAGGCGTCGAAATCTCCCGCCCACCGCTGCTGAGTTTCCAGGCGACTGGTGGCTTTACTCTCAATGGCACTTTGGATGAACCTCAGCCAAAGGGGACGATTCGGCTAACCAGGGGTCAGGTGAATCTGTTTACGACTCAGTTCCGCTTGGCACGCGGCTACGAACACACGGCTGAGTTTACCCCCAGTGATGGACTTGACCCGGTTCTAGATATTCGGCTGGTCGCGTCTGTTTCCGAAGTAACCCGCAGCCGGATTGCTGACACAACCGCCACGGGTATTGTGAGTAGCGAAATTAGCGATGTTCCCGCTACCAATTTAGGGGCATTGCGAACGGTTCGCATTCAAGCCAGAGCCACAGGTTCGGCAAGTCAATTGGCAGATAATCTGGAGCTGACCAGTAATCCGCCTCGCAGCGAGAGCGAAATTGTCGCCCTTTTGGGTGGTGGCTTTGTGGAAACGCTAGGTCGGGGAGATACCACGCTAGGACTCGCAAATTTGGCAGGTTCGGCACTGTTGACACCTTTCCAAAATGTGGTGGGAGATGCGTTGGGATTAAGTGAGTTTCGCTTATTCCCCACGGTGGTTAGGGATGAAAAGTCCCGCACTTCAACGTTGGGCTTGGCGGCAGAAGTTGGGGTTTCCGTCACTCCTAAGCTTTCTGCCTCTGTATCGAAGATTTTGACTGCTGATGAGCCTCCTGAGTTTGGTGTTACTTATCGAGTTAATAATGAGATTCTGTTGCGAGGTGGCACCGATTTGTCTGGGGAAACGAGGGGAGTGGTGGAGTATGAAAAGCGCTTCTGAAAAAAAGGACTGAGGGGTGAGGACTGAGGACTGAGGACTGAGGGCTGAGGGGTAGAGATGTCAGGGGTGAGCAGTCAGGGGTGAGAAGTGACTATCGAGAGAATTGCCAACGACCTAGCTGTACTGCGTTGAGTGTGGCAATATATTCCTCCAAGTTAAAAGAAGACTCCGTTTCTCTTTGGGGGAGGGTTTCTTCAATGACAAGCGGCAAACCCAACATCGCCGCAGACGTATTCACTAGACAGTTGCCCAAATTCGTGGCATCGTAGCCACCTTCTAACAACAGCAGGTAATGCCCACCCACAGAAGCGATCGCTTCTGCGACTAAACGGGTTAGGTTGTAGTAAAGTTGGGCACTCAGGCACAAGCCTGCACCAGGATCGTACAGGTAAAGATGATTGATATCATCGAAGTGTCCATCAAACCCTGCCGACACAATCACGATGTCGGGTTTAGCCTGGGCAATTAGAGCCGGGATGATAGTTTGGAACAACGCCCAATACTCATCATCTGCTAGCTTCGCGGGTAGCGGCAGGTTGATAATGTTACCTTGTGCGCCAATATCCTCCAGATTGCCGGTTTGCGGGTAAAGCTCTTTACCAAACTGGTGGAGGGAGCAAAAAATGATACGCGGGTCGTCCTGTACGATATCTTGGGTGCCATCTCCGTGATGCAAGTCCCAATCCAAGATTAAAACACGCTCTACACCCTCTTTTTTTAAGCAATACTTGGCTGCGATCGCTGCATTATTAAATAAGCAGAAACCACCCGCTTGTTTGCGTCCGGCGTGGTGTCCAGGCGGACGGTTTAAGCACACAGCGCTTTGAATCTGCCCGGACAAAATGCCCTTGAGGGCGCTAATTCCTGCCCCAGCGGAAATCAAGGCGGTTTTGTAAGAGCCGGGGCTTACATAGGTAGACTCAGCCAAATACCCGCCAGCCGCACTGATTGCCCGGACTTGAGCAATGTATTCCGATGTGTGTACCGCCTGTAAATCCTCTTCCGTTGCCGATTCTGGCTCAAGAAGAGTCATCTGCTGGCTTAACCCAAAATCTCTTAGCGCTGCCATTGCTGCTGTCAGGCGACTACTGGATTCCGGGTGGGGAACCGGACTAACGACTGGGTAAGGAAACTGAATTTGGTCTAACGTGTAAACTGGGTCAAGCAAATCTTGCCCCGCTACCCGGTGATATAAATTATTTCCTTCGACCCTAATTTGACCAGGATCGTGTATAGCAAAATCAGGCGTATAAATTAGGGCAATTGGCAACATCTTGGTCATTAGTTATTCGTTCTTAGTTATGAGTCCTCAGGTAACAACTAATGACTTTTTATCCATTACCCATTGTCCGAAAATGGCATTTATGGATTTTTTGCAGGACTTGTATCGCTGCTCATTGGCTTGCGCTTCATCAACCTGGGACTCATACCAATCGATGTGCCAGCAGGAACTGGGTTTATCTTAGTTGGTTTAGGAGGAATTTTTGCTGTACCAACTCTCTATTTCAAAGAAAACCGGCTCTTCCGAACTGTTGGAGCCATTGTGTTAATTGTGGCAGCCCTCATTTTTGCGTTTATTGGATTGAGTTCCTACTGGGCACATCTTGCTAACTTCTCGACGTGGCAACCCATGCCAAAGTAATTGCCGTAAAACGACTCCAGTAAACTTACAAGGAGTAATCCGATGATTACATATCGCACCGTTTCGATCGATGGTTTAGATATCTTTTATCGAGAAGCTGGTTCTCGCGATAATCCAACGATTCTGCTGTTGCACGGCTTCCCAACCTCATCTCATATGTTCCGCAATCTGATGCCCGCGCTTAGCGATCGCTTCCATCTCGTTGCTCCCGATTATCCGGGTTTTAGTAACAGTTCGATGCCAACTGTGGATGAGTTTGATTACACGTTCGATCATCTGGCACAGATCGTCGAGAAATTTATCGCTGCGATCGCTCTCAAGAAATATAGCCTTTACTTAATGGATTATGGTGTTCCGATTGGTTATCGGATTGCGGCTAAAGCTCCAGAGCGCGACACCGGGCACTTTGCGCTGGAAGAAGATGGGGATGCGATCGCAAACTACATCCGTCAATTTCTCGCGTCACGGCTTCAACCCATCCCTGCCTAATGAAAACAAAGAAACACTACTTTGATTTTTGTTGATTCTCTTAGGCTATGAAGTAAGCAATGAAAACGATTGAACGAGAAAGATACTCAACGTCAACAAAGTTTTAGAGGGTTTACAGATGAAGATTTTTGTTGCCGGAGCAACAGGAGCAATCGGTCGTCCGCTACTCAACCAATTACTTGCCAGAGGTCACGATGTTATAGCTCTAACCCGCTCCCCGGAAAGGGCACAGTCATTAGTGGCAGAGGGAATAGAGCCTGCGGTCGCGGATGTATTCGACGCTGATTCAGTTAAAGCGGCGATCGCCCGCGCTCAACCGGAAGTGGTGATTGAACAACTCACCGCCCTACCCAGGACTTACAGTCGTGAATCCATGAGTGCAGCAGCGCCTCTGAATACGCGCATTCGGTTAGAAGGGGGTGCCAACGTGCTGGCGGCTGCACAGGCAGCAGGGGTGCGCCGCTACCTGAGACAGTCGGTCGCCTTCTGGGGAATTCCCGGTACTGGATTGGCAGATGAGGAAACACCGTTATCGCTTGATGCCTCCCCCGCCGTTGCCGCCGATGCTCGCCTCGTAACTGAAATTGAACACCGTTTATTGGAAACATCCAATCTCGAAGGAATTGCTTTACGCTATGGTTTCTTCTACGGACCCGGCACTTGGTTCAACCCGGATGGCGATGTAGCACAACAGGTGCGACAGCAACAGTTTCCGATCGTCGGGAATGGTAATGGCGTTTGGTCCTGGTTACACATTGAGGATGCAGCGATCGCCACAGTTGCAGCCGCAGAGCAGGGCAATCCTGGTGTTTATCTGATTGCGAACGATCGCCCTTTAGCGGTGCGCGAATGGCTCCCTGCGTTTGCTCGATCGCTGAATGCTCCACCACCGCCACAGGTATCAGTTGAGGATGCTCTGAAAAGGGATGGTGGTGCGGATATTGTTTACTACCAGACTCAGATGCGAGGCGTATCGAATGCCAAGGCAAAACGCGAACTGGATTTTCAGCCGCGATCGTTGGAGTGGATCGTTGACAGCGCCGTGGCTGATGCCAGTTAACGTTCTAGCATCCAGATGGCTATCGTAATCAGGAAGAATGAAGGCATCATGACAACTCAAAATGTAACCATTCCAGCCTTTTCAGGCGGCAGTTTTAACGCCTATCTATCAGCACCCGATACTCAGCCTCGTGCAGGGATTGTGCTGATTCAAGAAATTCTTGGGGTCAATCCGAATATGCGACAGACTGCCGATGATTATGCTAAGGCAGGCTATTTGGTACTGGTGCCGGATCTGTATTGGCGACTGGAACCCGATGTGCAACTCGATCCTGGCAAGGAGGAGCATTGGGCTAAAGCCTTTGAGCTACTTCGAGCATTTGATGTGGATAGCGGCGTAGAAGACCTCAAGGCCAGTCTATCTTTTCTGCGGCAGTATCCCAGCAGCACAGGCAAGGTCGGCAGTGTGGGCTTTTGTTTGGGCGGCAAACTGGCATATTTCATGGCAACACGCACCGATGCGGATGCCAACGTCAGTTACTACGGTGTTGAGATTGACAAGAATTTAGCCGAGGCGACAAAGATTCAGAAACCGCTGATATTGCATATAGGTGGAAATGATGAGTATGTGTCCCCAAGCGCTCAAACAACCATTCAGCAAGGACTGAAAGACAACCCTCTGGTCACAATCTATCGCTATGAAGGAGTGAGTCACGGGTTTAGCCGCATGAATAGTTCCGCTTATCGCCAAGAAGCCGCAGAATTAGCACGCGATCGCACGTTGGCGTTTTTAAAACAGCATTTAGGGTAGCGGGACTTAAACGCAAAGCGATTGAGATTTGGCGCACAAACAGCTATCAACTTCAACAAGTGTGAGGTAAAAGATGACAAAAGTTTTAATCGTTTACGCAACTGATTACGGCAATACCCAGAAGATGGCAGAAGCGGTAGCATCTGGTGTGACATCAGTTCCAGGTACTGAAGTGGCGGTAAAGTTTGTTGAGGATGTTACTGAAGATGATGTAATCGCCAGTGATGGTTTACTGAAGAGAGGCTGGAAGCTGCCAAGTATCATGGTGCGAATGTAACACGAGTGGCTGCTGCCTTAGCAGGCAAAGAATTGTTTGCCAAGTAAAAAACTCAGGACTAGCCCTCAGCAGGAAATAATGTCGCCTCGGAAACAATGTTGATGGGACAAGGATTGTAGATAACAATCCTTGTCCCATCAACAAACCCTGCTAAGTTAACTAGCTTGACAGTGCTACTTCAACAGATTGTTTACTGCCAATCAGTAGCTTAGCTAATTTTTCCTTAAGAGCCTCTGCTGATTCTACTGCTGGCATCATCCTAAGCATGAACTGCCAGGGTGGTTATAACATCAATATTTGGCAGAAACATACTTCTGGTGAACTACTCTATCGTGCAACTAATCCCAACGGGAATTTAAGTTTGGGCAGAGGAACTAGCCAAAGGACAGAAGGCGTTTGAGTGTATAAGTTTCGGAATAGAAACTATGAATATTGGGTGTGGGATGGTACGTTAGATAATCCGCAGGCTGGAACTTTAGAGGTGTATAAAAACAACCGGATCTTGATGCAGCGAGCTTGTAGGAAAAGTTGAATTCTAAGAGAGGGTGTTATTCTCTAATGCTCGAATTGCGAACACGATGAGCGAATGATTCAGCCGTTTTTCATCTGAAAATCAGAAGTTGGCAGTCGGATTCCGGTATTTTTGCTTACCTTGGGATGCACTTGCTTCGCCCATACTTTACACCCCATTTACATCTACCGAAAGAGTTCAATCAGGGGATTTTCTCAAGATGATTCACTCGTTCCTGGCTGAGTGGAAAAGCCTGAAGGATATCAAGCCGGAGCGATAGTGAAATACTAGGGCAATGTCTTTATCGCTCACTGGGCTTCAAAACTAAAGGAGGGAGATCCCAATGAGAACGGCTGTCGATTACATGATAGCTTTACGATCTCATGTCTAGTCCTGCCGTTGCACACGCCAGAATCATTAGACCTCATGATTCATGCAGGAGATATAAATATACCGCCAGGTAGAAATATAAGGTTTTCCGACATTTTTAGTGGATGAAACTCTGATTGGTATCTTAAGCTACGAATACAGGGAGCGATGTATGGGGACTTAATAATAAGGATTATTAAGTTTATAAGAATTGATGAAGCTGCTTCTGGTTGAATGTTGGCGACGGTAGGGAAGAATTTTAAAATTATCCCTCCATTTATATACCTAAATTTCTAACTACCGAGGTATATTTTTTTCCGCCATATATGCATTGCGCTTCTATTCCCATGCATAGGCGGCAACTACACCTGATTTCATACGGTTGTGCCCACTGCGATCGCTATCAGGGTGGAGATACATTGTTAATTAAGCAAGTACATAAAAGTTTATGCATGGGGAAATGCCACTTCACCCATAGCCTAAACAGCTCGGTAGAGGAAAGTTGCTATGTTTCAACATTTCACAGACAAAGCCGTTAGGGTAATTATGCTATCCCAGGAAGAAGCACGTCGCCTGGGACACAACCTCGTGGGCACCGAGCAACTCCTTTTAGGATTAATTGCAGAAGGCACGGGTGTGGCGGCTAAAGTTCTGATCGATCAAGGCATCACCCTCCAAGCATGCCGGATTGAGGTAGAAAAAATTATTGGTCGGGGGTCTCGCTTTGTACCCTCTGAAATTCCCTTCACTCCTAAGGTGAAGCGTGTTTTCGAGCAAGCCTTTCTGGAAGCAAAGGCTTTCGGACATAACTATGTAGGCCCGGAACACCTGCTGCTGGGGTTAATTCAAGAAGGGGAAGGGGTTGCCGCCAAAGTGCTGCAAAACCTGAACGCTAACCCCGATAACCTCCGTACCGCCGTGATTCGGATGCTAGGAGATGTCACAGCCGTCTCTGCGGGTAGTGGAGAAGATCGTTCGACATCCGGACGTGGCGATCGCAAAACCGCAACGTTAGATGAGTTTGGCACGAATCTGACCGCACTCGCCGCACAAGGCAAGCTCGATCCGGTCGTCGGTCGCGCCAAAGAAATCGAACGCGCCATCCAGATTTTAGCTCGCCGCACCAAGAGCAACCCGGTGTTGATTGGAGAGCCAGGGGTTGGTAAAACTGCGATCGCTGAAGGTTTAGCTCAGCGGATTGTGAATAAGGACGTTCCTGGCTTCTTAGAAGATAAGCAGGTGATCGGTCTGGATATGGGTTCGCTGATCGCGGGTACTAAATTCCGGGGCGAATTTGAAGAACGCCTCAAGAAAATTGTGGATGAAGTTCGGACATCGGGGAACGTCATTCTGGTCATTGACGAAGTGCATACGCTGATTGGTACGGGTTCAACCGAAGGTGGCATGGATGCCGCGAATATCCTCAAGCCAGCATTAGCGCGAGGCGAGTTGCAGTGCATGGGAATGACCACCCTGGACGAATACCGCAAGCATATTGAGCGAGATGCTGCCTTAGAACGTCGCTTCCAGCCGATTATGGTAGGCGCACCCAGCGTCAGTGAAACCATCGAAATTTTATTTGGTCTGCGCGATCGCTACGAGCAGCACCATAAAGTTAAAATCTCTGATGTTGCTCTGGTTGCAGCCGCCAGCTTGAGCGATCGCTACATCTCAGACCGTTACTTGCCGGATAAGGCAATTGACCTGATTGATGAAGCGGGTTCTCGCGTCCATTTGAGAAACAGCAAGTCTTCTGGGACTGGGCAACTGAAGCGCGAACTGCGTGAAGTGACCAAAGAGAAAGAAGCGGTTGTGAAGGCTCAAGACTTTGATAAAGCGGGACAACTGCGCGATCGCGAGTTGGAACTTGAGGCACAGTTGAAGGCGATTTCTGACAACAAAAAGGCAGAAGCGATCAGCGCCGAAGACTTCCCAGTTGTTAACGAAGAAGACATTGCTCAAATCGTTGCTTCCTGGACTGGAGTTCCTGTCAGCAAACTCACCGAATCTGAATCGGAATTACTGCTGCACTTAGAAGATACCTTGCACCAGCGTCTGATCGGTCAAGAGGAAGCCGTCACCGCGGCCTCTAAGGCGATTCGCCGCGCTCGTGTTGGTCTAAAAGACCCGAACCGTCCCATCGCCAGCTTTATCTTCTCTGGCCCCACCGGAGTTGGTAAGACGGAACTTGCGAAGTCTTTGGCTGCTTATTTCTTCGGTTCCGAAGAAGCCATGATCCGTCTAGATATGTCGGAATTCATGGAAAGCCACACGGTTTCCAAGCTGATTGGTTCGCCTCCTGGATACGTGGGATACGACGAAGGCGGTCAGTTAACCGAAGCGGTGCGTCGCAAGCCTTACACGGTGGTACTATTCGACGAAATCGAAAAAGCTCACCCCGATGTGTTCAATATGATGCTGCAACTCTTGGATGACGGTCGCCTGACCGATGCTCAAGGTCGCACAGTAGACTTCAAGAACACCCTGATCATCATGACTTCCAACGTCGGTTCTAAAGTCATTGAGAAAGGCGGCGGCGGTCTAGGCTTCGAGGTTACTGACAATCAAGCTGAAGCGCAATACAACCATGTTCGCGCTTTGGTGAATGAAGAACTCAAGCAGTACTTCCGTCCTGAGTTTCTCAATCGTCTCGACGAGATCATTGTCTTCCGTCAGTTGACGAAGGACGAAGTGAAGCAAATTTCTGTAATCATGCTGCGCGAAATCTCCGAACGCTTGACCGAACAGGGAATTACGCTGGAAGTCAGCGATCGCTTCAAAGACCGTGTCGTAACCGAAGGCTATAGTCCTGCTTACGGTGCAAGACCGCTGCGTCGGGCGATTATGCGACTCCTGGAAGACAACTTGGCTGAAGCCATGCTATCTGGCACCATTCAAGATGGAGACACTGCCATCATTGATGTTGACGATGACGGTCAGATTCAGGTAGTCAAATCCGAACAGCGTGAGTTACTTCCTGTCGCCTAAGGGCATGAGTTACGCAATTCATTAGCTAAGATTTAGCACTTTTATCCCCTGGCATTTCTGCCAGGGGATTTTTTTGCAACCGTTCGTTGCTGCTCAAAAAAAGCTGCTGGCGAGATGTAGCAATTAGAGCTAAAAATTTAAAATCCACAGAGGTTGGGGAGTCACAAGCGGGCGTTCCCGCGTCCTTGCAACGTGGCGTTTAAGGAAACAAATCCAACTCTTATAAATATTTGTTGGGTTGAACGATGGTATGGGTTGCTGATGAGCAATACTTTCGGTGGGCTTCGCCAACGCATTCCCATAATGCACAGATGTGAATCCATGTCAAAATTCTATCTAGTATGGCAGGCGAGCGCGTTCTGGAAAATTTAAGCAAAAAGGAGTTTATATGATTTCTGATCCAATTTTCTATACCTACATGGATAGCCCTCTGGGACGTATCTTAATCGCGCAAAACTCAGTTGGGCTGGTGGCAATAGACTTTCAAGAAGGGCTAGCTGCAAAGTCTCCAAAAGCCACTTGGCATTTCCAAAAGAAGCTAGACGGTGACGCCGTTGAGCAACTTCAGGCATATTTCAATGGCGAATTGTATCAATTCACGCTACCACTTGCCCCCATAGGGACACTGTTTCAACAGCAGGTTTGGACAGCACTCCAATCGATTCCTTACGGTCAAACGATATCTTATGGAGAACTAGCAAGAAAAATAGGATTGCCAACAGCAGCGCGTGCTGTGGGAGCCGCCAACGGTAAAAATCCTCTGTGTATTATTGTGCCTTGCCACCGTGTTATCGGCAGCAACGGCACACTTACAGGTTTTAGAGGTGGAGTCCGTCTTAAAGAAGGTTTACTAGAACTTGAGCGCAGATATAGCGCAAAATCTAGCCTGCAATTGACAATGGCTTTAAGCAACAGTTAAATCCAATAAAGTATTTCTGTCTCATGTAGTTGGCTAACCTACAATTCCGGCAATTGGATAGTATAACTAAAGTATGTCAACTACTTGAGGAATCAGCCCGTGAAAACCGCTATTTCTCTTCCTGACCCAATTTTTGAAGAAGCTGAGGCACTTGCTCAACAGTTGGGTATGTCTCGCAGTGAACTCTACACGAAAGCATTGAAAGCGTATTTGAAGCGATATAACCGAGAGCGAATGTTATCGCAACTAAACGAAGTTTACTCTCAGGAGTCTTCAGAATTAGACCCAGTGATGGCAAAAATGCAGTTTAGGTCTCTACCATATGAGGATTGGTAGTGTATCGCGGAGAGATTTGGTGGGCAAATTTACCTGACCCAATGGGTTCCGAACCTGGCTATCGTAGACCAGTTCTAATTATTCAGGATGATACATTCACCCAAAGTCGTCTTAGGACGGTAATAGTTGTTATTATCACTTCCAATATAGAACTTGTGAACGCACCAGGCAATGTTTTATTATCACGGGATACCACGGGTTTACCCAGAGATTCTGTTGGAAATGTCTCCCAGATATTCACTGTAGACAAAGCATTTTTGACTGAGCGTATTGGTTCATTACCAGCGAGTTTGCAAGAAGAGGTAGATGAAGGTTTACGAACAATTCTATACCTCTGATGCTGAAGCCCCTTCAATTACGGCTTGAATCGCTCCTGGCGAATCACCATATCATTGACAGCTGCTCGCTCTGGTAAGGAAAATATGTAGACGGCTTCTAGCTTAGCGGTGAAGGGACTTTCAAAGCTTGCAGTTACTTCCACCCACCAGATGTTTCCCGCAACCCTGGCTTACACTTCGGTATGCTTAAGAGAAAAGCCAATTTGCTGTCGGTCAGCAGTTTGAACCTATAAGCTACCAAGCTGGCGTTCAAGAGTTTGATTTATAGTGAACAAAAATATGTATGTCTAGTGATACCGCTGTTTCTAATTTGCTCGCCACTCTCCTCGAACGTTTACAAGGTAGCGAAACGCTAGAAATAGAAGCCAAAGCAGCGCAAGGTGGCATACCTAAAAGCCTTTGGGAAACGATTAGTGCGTTTGCCAATACGAGCGGTGGATGGATTTTACTAGGAGTTAAAGAGTCTAATGGCAGCTTTGTGGTCGAGGGGCTTTCTAATGCATCCAAGATGCTAGATGATTTCTACAATACATTGCGTAGTTCTTCAAAAATTAATTACCCAATTTGTAGCGCACGAGACGCACATATTGAAACTTTAGACAATAAGGAAATTATCGTTATTAGAGTGCCAGAAGCACCGCGCCAGCAAAGACCCATTTACATCAACGGTAATCCATATAGTGGTACGTGTGTCAGACGACATACAGGAGATCATCACTGCACTAAACCTGAGGTAGATCGCATGATGCGTGAAGCGTCAGATATTGGTGCAGATTCCGCTATCTTGCCTGAATTCGGCTTAGATGATATAGATCAAAATGCATTAATCCGTTATCGGCGCTTATATCAAACTCTGCATCCTGGCGAACCGCGCAATACCTACGACGATCTTCATTTTTTGACATCAATAAGAGGGTATGACCGCGAACGAAGCACACAAAGGGAAGGATTGACTGTTGCAGGCTTGCTTCTGTTGGGGACGGATCGAGCTATCCGAAAGTGGCGATCGCGTCACCTTATCGACTATAGGATGGTACTAAGTGAAAACGATCCTGATAAACGATGGGATGATCGCGTTACATGGGAAGGGCATTTATTTGGTGCTTTTGAGACCCTCTATCTTCGTCTGACAGCAGGTTTAGCCACCGCCTTTCACTTACAAGGGTCAACACGAATTGATGAAAGTTCTGTCCATGTTGTGCTACGTGAAGCCCTAGTGAACCTTCTTGTTCATGCTGATTATGCTGTACCAGAAGCGTCACTTATTATACGCACACCTAGCAGTTTCCTCTTTCGTAACCCTGGCAGTTCTCGTATTTCTGAATTCGATCTTCTCCACGGCGATCGCTCTGATCCGCGTAACCCAGAATTAGTGCGAATGTTTCGTTTTGTTGGGTTAGCAGAGGAGGCGGGAACTGGCATACCCAAAATTATTCGAGCATGGCGTGAGTTAGGGCTGGAAATGCCTAAAATTGATACGGGAACAGAAAGGTACGAATTCACCCTACAGCTTCGTCAGGCTCACTTACTCTCTGTTGAAGATCGTCGTTGGTTAAGGAGTTTAGGTTTGCAGTGGAATGAGGCAGAACAATTAGCCTTAGTTCATGCCAAACACCACGGCTATGTTGATAATGCAACCCTAGCTCGATTAACTGGTCAGCACCCAGCCGATATTTCTAAAGTACTCATTGGTCTTCGTAATCGACTCTTCCTTGAGATGATTAGTGGTGGACGCTATGCAAGATATGAGTTAAGCTCACCGGTAATATCTACAACTCGACAGCCTATGAAAACAGGTACATCATCGAGTAGACAAGAGGCTATCCCTGTAGATATTTGGAATCAAATGATGCAGATAAGTGCATTTGTACGCACTCAGCCTCGGATTGATCGTATGAGGCTGCAAAACCTTATAGTCCAGCTATGTGCTTTAGCTCCGCTTGGAGTCAACGAGCTTGAATCTCTCTTAGCACGTAAAAAGCAATATGTTCTTAGAATAATTCGCACTTTGCTTACAACAGGTCGTATTAACTACTTATATCCGGCTCAACCTAGTCATCCGCGCCAAAAGTATGTTTCAATCGAAGCAGTTGCTATAGATTATCATCCTCCGCAACCCCTCTAGAGCTGGAAGCATAACTAAATAGCATAAAAGAAATCTGATTACGAGTTCCGATAGGCTATGGAACCCTTAATTGACACCATTATTAGGAAGTTACATCATTTGCCTCAACCTAAATTGTATAAGGTTCTAAATTTTTGTTGAGTTCTTGACCTGGCAGGAAAAATCCGGAAACCAGTTTGATAGCAGCGAGATTTAAGCCGAAATGATCGATCGCATTGGTTACAATAGAAGGAATCTGCTTTCGGACGATCGTTATAATCATGCTCCGAGAAAAGCTCAAGCAAGACCTAGACAAGTTAAACGAAGAGCAACTTAAGAAGCTCGCTGATTTCATCGCCTTCCTTGAGTTTCAATCCAGACGGGTTGAATCATCTGTTCCATTCTGGCAAAGGGAAACGCCAGTAGAACGGGCTAGAGAGTTACGTGAATGGGTATCGCAACTTCCCAAAAATAGTCCAAGTCTGCCTGATGAAGCCTTCAGCCGCGACAGCATTTATGAGGAATGACGAGATATCTGCTGGATACTAATGTTGTTTTACGTTTTTGCAACCCCTCCGATGTGCAGCATAGCCTTGCAATAAACGCAATATCCTGTTTGCTCACACAGGAAGACGAATGTTTTCTAACAGCGCAAGTGCTTGTTGAACTTTGGGTTGTTGCTACCCGACCAATTGAAGTGAATGGTTTAGGGTGGGCTGTTGAGCAAACGAGAAACACAGTAGATCAGCTTCTCGATCGCTTTCCGTTGTTAGAGGAAATTCCGCAGATTTTTCCAAATTGGTTAGATTTGGTCACAATTAATAGAGTGGTGGGTAAGCGCACTCATGATGTTCGTATCGGTGCAGTCATGCTTGCACATGGAGTTACGCATCTTCTAACTTTCAATCCAAGGGATTTTGCTGGCATATCAGGCATTACAATTGTGCGCCCCCAGGAATTATTAATCCCTGAAACCGATGAGTCCTAGCCTTAACTCTGTTTCTGCAAGGGCAAGAAGTCGATCATTTTTTTTCCTGCCCATCCTATCTGCGGAATAGTGTATCTTGGTGCGTTGGCAGGATGAGCGATCGCAATCTTGAATATTCCGCAGACAACGCTTAAAACTCGGCAAGTGGAAATCGATCGCCCCAGTCAGAGTTTAGATTCAACTACTTAATCAAACAAGCCATCTACCTTTTGACGAAAGGCAATCAAGGCATGATTGCTCGAAAACTCCTTTAGGTCTTCTAGCAATTGGTCTGATATCTCTTTTGACACAATGGTTTTGACTTCAATGTTGGTGTTATAGCCAGCGATATCTCCCATACGTTTACCGTGACTACCAGCGCCCTTGGCTGGAATAATGGTGTAGCCAGAAGCACCCAATCCGCTGAGCAACTTAACTAGGCGATCTTGCAATACCGTTTCGCAAATGATCGTGACGAGATAGCCCTGGCTTTGAGAAGTGGTCATAAAAATTTTAGGAACAATTGTGTCCCCATTATTTCATAGAGCAGTTGCAGGCTAGAGGAAGGCATCTGAAAATCTACTTAAGGGCTGAGATCCCAGCGCTACGATTGAAATAGTTAGAGGATGTTTGAGAAGCCAGTTTTCTAGGGAAAAAACTCTCAGCGATCGCACATCCATACAATCGTGCGAGAGAAGTTTTGATGAGTTACGCTGATTTCAAGTCCCTCTAGATAGTATTTTGCTCAAGATAAATTCAGAGGGATAGAACGCATTCCAGGCTGACAGATGAGTGGCGCTGCATTCAAGAGGAAGCTGTATGGACGCAGATATTAAACCAGAAGACGCAACGAAAGCAACCAGCAACGCTCCAGAAATGGGTGGCGGTTTGCCCGTCGTACAATATTGGGCAGAGCATACCCTATCACCCGAAGGGCCAAAACTGTGGCAAACGTTGTTGCATAAAAGTGCTTGTTTGTCCTGTGCTTGGGGAACGGGGGGACAAAAAGGCGGCTTCGCGAACGAGTTGGGGGAAACGATGCAACGCTGCGCCAAAAGCGTAGAGGCAATTTCCGCCGAGTTGCAACCAGGCGTCTCGACCCATTTTTTCGACCGCCACAGTATCGCCGAACTTCAACAGTTAACTTCCTTAGAAGCGGATCGCCTCGGTCGTCTCAGTTTTCCGGTCATTCTGCGCGAGGGGAAATCTCATTACGAGCGGATTTCCTGGGATGAGATTTACGAGATTAGCGAAGCTGGTTTTCGCAAGTCCCCGGAACGAGTCGCCTCCTATAGTTCCGGGAGATCGTCGAATGAAGCGGCTTATCTGCTGCAACTGATGATGCGATCTCTGGGGTCGAATCATTTGGCAGATTGCTCCGATTTGTGCCACGTCCCCTCGACGGTGGGACTGAAGCAGATGTTTGGTTCTGGCACCTCAATGGTGAGTCTGGATAGCCTGAAAAAGGCAGACTGCGTGGTGCTGATCGGGTCGAATGCACCTGCTAACCATCCGCGCTTGATGAACGAACTGATCGAGTTGCGCGATCGCGGGGGCAAAATTATTGTCGTTAATCCAGTCGTTGAAGTGGGGTTGGTCAAGTTTGCATCTCCAGCATTTCCCCTCAAGTCGCTATTTACCGGATCGGAGATTTCCTCACTTTATCTGCAACCGATTCCTGGTAGCGATGTGGCGCTATTTATCGGCATCCAAAAAGCGCTAATTGAACGCAACTTAATTCAAACAGATTATCTTTGCGCCCATGCTGAGGGTTGGGAAGCGGTTGTCGATTATGCTAACTCTATTTCGTGGGATGCGATCGCGCAAACTTGCGGTGTTTCTCTAGCAGAGATCGAAGTCGCCGCAGAAATAATCGCCTCTTCTAAGGGTGTGGTATTCGCCTGGGCGATGGGTGCAACGCAGCAAGAAAACGGCGTGGATAACATCTATGCGATCGCTAACACGGCTCTGCTGACGGGGAATGCGGGCAAAGAGGGCGGCGGTACGATGCCGATCCGGGGACACTCCAACGTCCAGGGTTTTGGCTCGATGGGAGTGACAGTCCAACTCAAAAAAGAGATTCAGGAAGCGCTAGAGAAATTGCTGGGGCGATCGCTCAACCGCAACCCTGGATATCGCGCCCGCGACTTAATTGATGCGGCTGATGCAGACAAAGTAGACACGTTGATTTGCCTGGGTGGAAATCTGTATGCAGCCAACCCGGATTTAAATCAAGCAAAGCGTGCTTTAGGCAATATTGAAACCATCATCTATCTCGCCACTAAACCGAATCTAGGACACTTTCACGGATTAGCGCAGAAAAATACTATCATCATTCCCGTTTTTAACCGCTTTGAAAATCCGCACGAAACTACTACGGAATCGGGCAACAACTTTGTGCGGCTAAATGATGTTGGTAAAACCCATCTCAAGGATGCGGATTTGATTTCCGAGGTAGAATTTCTCACACAATTGGCGCATCGGATTCTTGGCAGCGATCCGGTTGATTGGCGCAAACTGCAAGATACTAAATATGTCCGCCAACTGATTGCCAAAACGATTCCTGGTTTTGAGCAGATGGCGACTATTGATGAAACCAAGGAAGAATTTACCATCACCGGACGTATTTTCAAGGAACCAAAATTTGCTACACCGTCCGGTAGAGCGAATATGTTTGTGACGCCATTACCGGAATTGCATTTACCGGAAGCAAAAGAGTTTGGAGTAACGGAATCTACCCAGAGCATTGTATTAGCATTGATGACGGGACGCAGCTACTCGCAACACAACACGGTAGTTTATAAACCAGGCGACAAATATCGAGGAATGCCGCACCGCAACTGCATTTTAATGAACCCATCCGATGCAAAACAAGCAGGATGGCAAGAGCATCAACAAGTGACGGTGCAAGGCGATGCAGGCAAGTTAGAGAATGTTGAAATTATCTTTGGTGCGGTGCGCCAAGGAGCAGCAATGATGTTCTATCCCGAAGTTAATGTAATCTTTAAAGCGCGTATAGATAAGCAGTCTGGAATACCTGCGTTTAAGCGAGTTCCGGTTGTAGTTTACGCCTGATAGAAGGAGAGCGATCGCTAGATTCAGTATTTATCTTACTATAAAAGTATCGAAAAATACCGTTTATCAGATTCTGTGAGGTTCGGTAGCTGTGGATACAGTATTTATTCTTGCTGATGTAACTTTGCAGCTCAAATCTGGGAATAATAACTTTAAAGCAAGGTAATTATTCTTTCAAGGAGTAGCAACGCTGTTAGTTCTCTGATTTCGCTGTTTGGACGCTAACTTTATCCATTTATTCAACGAATTTATGTCCAAAACTGCCGCTAAAGCCAAGTCAACGAAAGCGGGGGCAGCCAAGAATAATAAAGTGCAAAACCCCAGCCAACTAAATTCATATCTACAAAATGAGATTGCTCAGCTTGCAGAGATGCATGGAGTGAGTACGTTTGTTTTTGAGGAATTTGCTCACTTTGTCATCGAAAATTATAAAAAGAAAGAACTAACTATTAAGCCACCAAAAATTAAACCATTAACCCTAACTCAAATTAAGGAAGCAATTTATCAGCATTTCTCAGTTAAAAACACAACAGAACTCAAGAAATCTGGAGCTTTTAAAATGGCAACAGATGGTATGGATACTCTTAATCTAAGTGTGAAGGACGGATGGGAAAAGCTTTACCGTAAGTTTATCGGCTTTCTTCCAGGGGAAGAAAAAGAACAGGGTTATGGCTGTATTAACGGCATCAATATCTTTAACTATTTCAAGCCTTGGCAGGTTTTTGAACTAGATCCCCAAACTGCAACTAATCAGGACATCAAAAACGCTTATTACAGATTAAGTAGAATCTATCATCCGGGTGTTTCTAAGACAGGTGATGCCGCTATCTTTAATTGCCTCACTGTCATGTACAAAAGTATCAGTGCGGAGGCATAGTCATGGCTAAAAAAATATCAAGTCCCACAATACGTGAAGCTGAACTTGCAAGCGCGCTGGAAATTACCCGTCAGGAATTAGACGAAATAATCACTTTCTTTGACTCCGATCCAAATGACCAGTGGGAGTTGCGTGAAAATGACCATTTCATCTATATAAACAAGAGCCTGAATGAAAGACTCTTTTCTGAGCAAGGAGCTTATGCGATCGCCAAATATATAGATGAAAAAGCACCGAAAAGTATTTGGGCACGCATTACAGAGTTTATTACTCGGCATAAAGAGAAGATTCGTAATGCCTTTATTAGCCGAAAAATCCAAGAAAATTGTAGTTCGCTGACCGTTAGAAATAACCGACATTTCCTGTCTAAAAAAGATGTTGTTAATATTCTTTGTACGAGTCCTGCACGGCTGAACAAAGCTTTCGATGAGATTCAAAGGTCACTCGACCCGATGAAAATATATGAGGACTTTGATGAAATTGATGGCGTGCGCTGTTATTCTCTTTCAGGCTTCTATAAACTGTCGCAACATCTAGCTAAAAAATTGACTGTTAGAAATCGCCGCACTTGGTGTGAGGCTATCGAAGTTGTGGGCAAAAAAACCTTCAAACTCATTATCGATGAGCAGACTTCCCTACAACAAAGAATTAACTCCGCAATGGATAAAGCTAAGAGACGGGACGGTAAGCGTTGCCAAATCACTCATATAAAGCGTGATAAATCAAACAAAGCAGTAAATATTGTCGTTCATCATATTTATTCCAAAGAGCATTACCCTCGTCTAGCCGCTTGCCAGGATAATCTCATTACCTTAACTCAGGAAGTCCATAATGATTTTCATGTCTGGAATGGCGGGTTTCAAAATCCTTGCACGGTCGAGCATCTGATTGAATTTGTGAACGAACTTTATCCTGATAATTACCAAGTTGTTTATCGACTCAATCAAATTAAGCAGATGCTTAATGTACAATAGCATAAGCTAAAATCATAGCTGGAGAGTGAGAGTGCAGTCTAATACCACAGTAGGAAGGATGTAGAAACCGGTTAGATAGCTATGAGCTTGAAGCAGAAATAAGCGATCGCGCTTACACTTCATTGTTTTCACTATGCGATCGCAATTCCACCTCATTATTCCAATTAGAGGGCAGTTAGTCAGAAGCAGAAATAAGCGATCGCAGCTTCAGATTTTTTGATTTGCAAGTTGGGCAAATGCGATCCACACTGAAATGATGATTCATCTGGGAGTGAAATCGGATGCCTAATTTGCTTGACAGAATTACAGTTAATTTGAAGCAGTGTGGAGGTCGTCCCTGCATTCGGGGTATGAGAATTCGAGTATCCGATGTGCTGGACTTGTTTGCGGCTGGTTTAAGTGCCGAAGAAATCTTGGAGGAAATGCCCGATCTTGAAATGGAGGATCTGAAGGCAGCACTCACCTACGCGGCGCGTAAACTCGATCATCCAGTTCTGGTGGCATGACGATTTGGGTAGATGCACAACTGTCGCCTGGAATTGCAGCCTGGATCGCGAATACATTTGGGGTGACAGCAGTAGCCTTGCGCGATATTGGTCTGAGAGATGCTGAAGATTTTGAGATTTTCGAGGCAGCAAAAGCGCAAGGAGCGATCGTTATGACCAAGGACAGAGATTTTGTTGATTTGGTCGATCGCTACGGAGTACCGCCACAAATTATCTGGTTGACGTGTGGCAATACATCAAATACGCGATTGCGAGAGATTTTGAGTGCAACATTACCGGAAGCTTTAGAGCTTTTGCGAACAGGTGAGATGTTAGTGGAGATTAGCGGGGATTAGCCTATCAACGAATAACTGGCGATCGCTAGGTGATATTTTATTCGCACAAACCAGTTAGATGGCAGTTAGTCTAAAGCAGAAATAGGCGATCGCGCTTAAATTTCATGGAACCGATATCTACGGTAAGCCTTCCTAAGAGGATTGCACCTTGTTATTCCACAGAGACGGCAGCTCGGTCAAAATCCACAGGCTTTAAGTCGTGCCATCCATTCCCCAAATCCCACACGGCGAAAGCGAGTAGGCTCGGTCTCAGTAGGTTCCTGAACCTGCCAAGAGTACCAGGGAAAATGACCGATTGGAAGAGCACTGCCATTGGAAGCGGATTCTTTAGCGGTTAAATCATTAAATTTGAGCCAAGTTCCGTTTTGCTTCCATCCCACAGCTTCTCCGAACTTGGTGTAATCTCGATTCACTGGAGAACTTTCCCAAATTCGCCGCTGAATGCCAAACCCAAAGCGATCGCCACTTGCTTGTCGCCAAAGTTGATCTAGCGTTTTGAGATGTTTGCAAGGCATTTCCCGGATTTGTTCGGGTGTAATCTCGTCTACAGTCTGCTCAAGTGCCTTGGCATCCCCAGGAATCACCGCCTCTTTAAATAGATAACGGTGCTTAAACGAAAAACAAGACTCTAAAAAGGTATAATACAGGCATGGCAACCATTTCACGTTATGGTTTGATAAATGAAAGAGACAACTCCCGCCGCCATGCCCCCTTGC
>NZ_JAMPKE010000028.1:0-78688 GCF_039961955.1 Trichocoleus sp. DQ-A1 | reverse complement strand
ATGCTCCCACCCTACCGGATGATGCTCCAACGGCTATTGTACTGTTTGCTGGAGGCGGTGGTGTAGAAGCTGGCATGGTCATGGCTGGTGTTAGACCCGTCTTGAGCGTGGAATGCGACCCCAATCTAACAGAACTCTCTGCCGCACTTGCTGCCTCTTTATCGCTGAACTTCAAACCCTATGGCACTAAAATAGTTCAACAAACGGTTCAAGAACTCGCTGACGCTAGTTTCCCCAGATTCCCCCAGCCGGATTATCTGCACGCTTCTCCGGTCTGCTCAAACTTTAGTAAGGCGCTGAGAAACGGCACCGAGCAATCAGCGGATTTGGAAGCAGCAACTGCTGTAGCCACTGCGATACGGGTATTGCAGCCCAAATGTTTCACGCTGGAGAACGTATCGGGGTACCGAAAATCAGAATCATGGCAGATTATTCAGGATGAGCTTGTAGGGTTGGGATATCAGATAACCGCCGCGGTGCTGGATGCGGCAGATTATGGGGTTCCTCAGTCTCGAAAGCGGTTGATTGTCAAAGCCGCAAGGGGAAAAGCGCCAGGGCTACCGCCCAAGCAAGGCCGGGTGGGGTGGTATGAGTTTGTTAAAGATTTAATCCCGTTGCTGCCCCCATCTCAACTTCTCCCAAATCAACAGAAGGTACTTGAGGAGAAGCTGGCGATTTGTCCAGAGGTTCCAGCTCTCTTGATTGAGCGCATCGGGTTTAGGAACGCTTTACCAAAACTGAGGGAACCCACGGAGCCAATCTGGACGATTAAGAGAGCCATCTTTACAGACCAAAGGCAAGGTATTCGCAGTCGGTTTATTGATTTGTGGTGTAATGATGGCACGGTTAAGAGCTTGACGGTGGAAGCAGCAGCGCGGCTTCAAGGTTTCCCTAACTGGTATTACTTACCCGAATCAATTAATGTGGCGGGTTCGCTTCTGGGTTATAGCGTACCGCCGCACTTTGCACAGCAACTTTACTCACCTTAAGCGATCGCTCAAGGTGAATTGGGAGCGCTATTGGACTTTCTAAAACAGACGCAGGGCGGGCGAGAGCGATCGCCCAAGGTGAATCGGAATCGTTATTGGACTGTCTAAAACAAAACCAGAGTGGGCGAGAGCGATCGCACAAGGTAAATCGGGAGCGTTGTTAGACTTTCTAAAACAGACCCAGAACGGGCGAGAGCGATCGCACGCTGACTACTTAAATAAACTTAACCGAATGTGCTTACGCAGTAGAGAAATCAGGATTTTCCCAAAAACGAAGCAAAATCTTTGTCAATTTCGCGTGCGAGTTCAACCTGCCCGCTTATAATTCTTTCAGGCCTCGCAAGTTGACTTGGCATCGAATGCTTCCAGGGCGATATCGTTCTGAGAAGTCAATCCGGAAGTTACTTCAACTTCCAACAGAAGCACTCTTCAAGAGCGCTATTGATCAACAACTAAATATTTGCCACGGGCTAGGAATTTTTTCCTAACTCAGAAGGTGTGAAAGTTTTGCTGACGATACCACCAACTGAGAATGCGCGATGAAGGCTAACCACGAAATCAATCGTGGGGAGCTAGACCGTGGCAATTACATTTTACTGAATCTGGCTCTAAACTTGTCAAAAATTTTCAACTTTTTTTGCTCAAGTTGCTCCAAAGGTTCCGTAAATCCTCGCTCCAGAGCCTCCATCGCGCCCTAAATATACGTTTGGAGGTTTTTATGGTTGCGCCAACATCTGGAAACAAATCTTTTTCTTCAGTCGAATCTTTCCCAGCTCATCAGGAAGAATGGGTTAACGGCAGTAGAATCTCTTCGGAAATCGCTTGCCTCAACCTCAAAAGTCTAGATGACCCAACCCAAATTGCTCAGCTACTCTCCTGGAAAGCCTACGGCGGCACAGCTGGCTGGTACGTCCAAGGAATTGACCCGATAACCGGCGCTGACCGGAATTTCGGACAGTTCAAACCTAACGAACCGATTCAATTTCCCGATTCGGATAAACCCCAAAAATATTTCAGTTTCCCCAAAGGCGCTGTCTCAGAAGCTATCTTCCTGCGAATTTCTTTGAGCGCTTGGCAGCTGGTCGCTTGTCGTTATGGAGTGCCCATGCCTCATCAGATTGAAATCAATGATTCCGGAGAAGCCCTTGGTTTCTGGGCTTGGATATTAGAACACCCGGAAATCCCGATTACCATTACTGAGGGCGTTAAAAAAGCTGCCTGCCTGCTTTCCGGTGGCTATGTCGGAATCGCTCTGACGGGGGTCTGGAACGGTCAACAAAAGAAACGGATTTTAATACCGACCTTACAACCTTTCGTTACCTCAGGACGCCCGGTTGACTTGGCATTTGACGCTGATATTGTGGTCAAGACCGAAGTCCAATCCGCCCTGAAGTTCTTGGGTCATCTGCTCAATATTGCCAAAGCGATTGTCCGCATTGTCACTTGGGATTTACAACTAGGAAAGGGTTGCGATGATTTCATCGTGGCTCATGGTCAAGAGAAATGGGACGAAGTTGTGAATAACGCGACGCCTTATAGTGAATGGCTCAAGAAACTGGAACAGCAGTTTCACGGATACCGCAGTCTTGATAATCAGCGTCAAAGAACTGGAAAGATTCCCCCAGCAGATATGGTGGCTCATGAAATCGCCCAAGAATACCGCGAACAACTCGCCTTCAACGATGAAATCGGTTATTGGATGCGCTATGAAGCTGACCATCCCGGGATGTGGTCTATCGAGACGAATGAATATATGGAGTCGATTGTCGCCAAAATTTTGGATTCTAAAGGAATCCGAGGCTATGGTGCCTATAGTTATGTCACCAACGTGGTGAAGAGCCTGCGAGTTTTGCTGATTAAACGCAAATGGGTAGAACCCTCCCCGAAACAACTGCTCCCTTTCCGCAATGGGGTTCTAGAAATCTCGACTTGTAAGCTCCTACCTCACTCGCCCGGTTATCACTTCACCTGGCAGTTACCCCGCGACCACGACCCAAATGGAACCAATTGGAGCCGGATTGAAGCGTTTCTTGACCATCTTTCCAACGGCAATACGGCGATTAAAGAAACCTTATTGTGTTTTTGCAATGCGGTCTTAAAAGGGCGCAAAGACCTGCACAAGTTCCTGCACTTGATTGGTCTGGGGGGAACGGGTAAGGGAACCTTTGGACGATTGCTAACCGATTTAATCGGCTCTGACAACATCTACAGCACGACTTTGGAAGATTGGTGCGGGAATCGGTTTGAAGCTGCCAACGCTTATAAAAAGCGTTTAGTCGTGTTCTGGGATGAAGATAAGCAGACTGGGAAACTCGGTAAGTTTCTCTCTTTGACAGGTGATGATTGGATACGGGCTGAAGAGAAGGGGAAAAAAGGCTTCCAGTATCAATATGACGGCTTGACGCTGGTTTTATCGAATCTTCCGATTTTCACCGGGGATGCTGCTTCGCGGATAGCGCGACGGGTGATTACGGTCCCTTGCAATAACCCGGTCTCAACCCGCTCACGTCGCGACCTGAATGCTGAGTTTACTGGCGAGTTAGATGCTTTTACCAATCATGTTTTAAGTCTTTCGGATGCTCATGTGACCAAGGTGCTGATGGGGCTGGTGGATATCCCAGAATGCACGTTGGAGTTTTGGGAAAACCGCGCCCGGGTTGATTCGATTGCTGCTTGGGTTAATGACTGGGTAATTTACGATGTTTTGGCAGTGACTCCGGTTGGTAACGATAAGGAGGAGGGATTCAACGGCACTCCTCGGACTTTGTACGGGTCTTATTGCTTGCACTGCAAACAATCTGGGACTTCTCCTAAAGCCAATAAAAATTTCAGTCCAGATTTATTGGAGTTGTGTCGGAGTGTCTTGGGTTGGGAGGTGTCGCGCAAGGTAACGAAGATAGGTAAGTTTATTCAAGGATTGAGGCTGCGGACTGATTGGGATACAGAGATTCCCACCCATGACTTTTTGTTAATGCAACGGGTGACAGAGGAAAATTCTGGCGGTCGCTCGGAAGATGACGGATTGAATAATGGATTAGGTGACGGGTCACAAGTCATGGATACTAAGGCTTCCAGCTTAAGTGACGAATCTTCTCTTATTTATAAAGGAGATTCAATATCTGAAGAGGCAGTGACAATCCAATCTAATTATGAGCAATGGGAAACTTCTCAAGTGACACCGAAGTTCAACCTTCTATTAAATAAGGGTTCTGAAGAATCACTGGCATTAGACACTGTCTCTGTCACCGGCGAGGAAACCCGAGAGGGACAATTAGCCAACTTAGAGTCAGCAGCATCAGACACCACATCTGATGCTGCTGAGGAAACTCCAGCGTTGCAGTTGGCTAACTTACTGTTGCAGTGTCAGGCTTGGGCCGAGATAGAGAATGCGATTTCTTTATATGAAGCTTAT
Source organism: Trichocoleus sp. DQ-A1 (assembly GCF_039961955.1). Classification (NCBI taxonomy): domain Bacteria; kingdom Bacillati; phylum Cyanobacteriota; class Cyanophyceae; order Leptolyngbyales; family Trichocoleusaceae; genus Trichocoleus; species Trichocoleus sp. DQ-A1. The sequence goes on along the minus strand of NZ_JAMPKE010000028.1, from coordinate 74,287 downwards.
AAAAATGAAGCCTGGAAGCTTTTAGACCCCCAGCAGCAACAACGTATCAAAACCCTCAAGGTGAGGTCTTTACTCCGAGTGGGTTCGCGGGTTTGTATTGACCCAAGTTCTTGGAGTCCTTTATCGCCTTATATCGGAAAGCTAGGCACGGTGAGGAAGGTGACAGATTTGGGCTACTACGAGGTGCAACCGGACGGGGAAAATAAGCGAATCAATTATGCGGTTGAAGACCTTAAACCTGTGGAAACGCAACTTGGTTTCGGCAAGCGGTAACTTTCTTTTGTCAGCACCAGATAGACAAGCATTCCGTCCTGTGGAAACGCCACTTGGGTACGACAAGCGGTAACTCCGGGTAGACGAAGCTCAAATCTCTCGCTGAACTGGCTTTTCGCTCTATTCATGAATCGCTAACTCCGAAGGTTAGTATTGCTTTTGGTCGGGACAATTGGCAAATTACGAGCTTTGAGCTGAGTGCGATCGCTCAATTTTTGCTGCTGTTATTAACTCAGTGCTGCTGAATCAATTTGCCTTTTCTCTCATCCCAGAAGGTTCTGTTAATAGGCTGGCGCTCCACTCAGGGACGCTGAATGAGCGCGTTAGTCTGAACTCCAAGAAAATGGCTGTTGTGCCAAAGTCCAAATTACATCTCAAAGATAGATGCTGTTGAGCCTATGCTAACGACAGTTTGCCGAAAAGAACCCTTTTCGGCAATGTTTCGACAAGAAAGATACGGCTATATTTATTTACTTTGTCGGCTCATGTTCTGTCCATCTCTCCTGAAAAAGTTGCTCTCTTTCCGGTTCCTCTTTACCAAGCCCCGTCAAAAAATTAATGATTTTTGCAAGAGGTTAAATAAGAAGGTTACACTCATGGCTCACGGATAGCTTGAATGGGACGGTATGCCTCTAGCTGAGATGCTAGGTGAAGGGGTGCTGGTAGCGTTGTAGTTCCAAGGTACTGAATCAACCCATAGAGCCGTTGGCACTGAACAAAGCTTGCCCAGTCGCTAAAGCGATCGCTCTCTTGGAGAGTCAAACTCAAAAGAATGCCACGCGGGTTATAGCCTTGAGCAGACGGCTGCGTCTTCTTTAGCCCTCCAGCATTTTCTCCCTTCGTTGCTACCAGTGAAATCAACTTGCTTTTGTTGAGAATCCCATCACTACGGGAATCTGGACGCTGATTGCTTAAATAGTAGTAGCCACCATTAGGATCTTGAGAGGATGGATGAAACACGCCCTTTGTATGTCCTTCTAGATTGCCTTCATCGTTACAGGCTCGGTAGACAGGAACTTCCGATGTGCTAGGTGTGAGAATACACGCTACACGAACATTAGGATATTTTGAGGTTGGTATAAACTCAATACCCTGCTCCACACCAAAAGCGAAGGTGTGCTTGTGCCAATGCTTCTTATGAAGGAATAACAAACCGCGATTCCGGAGATTTTCTGCGTCAAAGCAATACAGTGTAGGTTGTTTTGTTTCCTGAAAAAGATTATTGAATACCCAATTTTGAATCTCATTCCGATTGAATTTAATGGGAGAAAAGGCGCTTGCTCCAGATGCCATTTTCACTTGGAAGTCAAAGAAATCTAGCCAGTCATTACAACCGTAGGCTTTGGCAGTTACACCTGTTTTGTCCATACGAACTGCTACAGGAAGGTACTTAATGTTGTCACCCGTGTAGAAAGGAATGACGTATACACCCACACTGGCGACATCTAAAGGAAAATTCTTTGCTTCAAATGTCGGATAAACGTAAACCCCAGCCATTGCCAATGCACTAACTAGCGAGGTTTCCACCCGTCGTGCAAAATCACTTTGCAAAGACTTCATTTTGTATGATTTTCCTTCCTCCTTAGCAGCTTGTCTTTCTGCTTCGACTCGCTCTAGTTCGGCTTGTAATGCTTCCGTAGTCAGGAAATCCTCTGTATCGTCTTCGTCTTTCGGTTCAAAGTGATCGGTGACGCAACCTAGCATTGCTAGAGCTGGACGAAAACAAGGTTTAGGATCTTTTCTTGCATCTTGCCAGAATTGCTCTTTAGGCAGAATTTCAATCAAGACGATCGTTTTTGTACCAAGTGGCGATGGTGAAAGCGTGTTTTTAAAGTCGCGAATTCTCTTGCTACACTCAGATTTCCACTGCTGTCCTGATAGCTCTGCACCTAATGCTCCCAGACTTTCCACGACAACATCGGTGATCCCGTATTTCCTGGCAAGTGGCTGGATTAGTTTTTCAGTTGGTGTGTCCTGGGCTAGAAGTATCAGCCGAACATTGGGTGGGATGGTGAAGGGTGATGCCTGAGGTTCCGCTGCAAAGTGCAACTTAAAAAATTCTTCAACTTTTCGATATTCAGAACCTGCTTTAGTCAGAGCCTTTGTATTATCGCACCGCACATAAGTTTCTATAGGAGAGAACTCATTGCCAAGCAATGCCTGTACTCGTTTTAGACAAGCTTGGTGAACGATCTCAATATCAGTTGGAAATAAGCCAGCACCTGCATTGTGCGACTTTGACATCCGATTACTGTAAACCGTTGCCCAAGCAAATTCACTATTCTTGTATGGAGATTGGATTACCTCCTGGGCAGTAAATTGATTTTTGAAATTCAATTCCCTAAGCAGTTGAGCCAGATTTCCCTCAAAATCTACGCCTTTGTCTTTGCCAAGATATTTCAATTTACAAGGTGCAAACCGAGTCGAGCCAGTTGGCTTGACACAAACAGTGACCCCAGACTTCAAATAACCTAGTTCCCAACTCACCCAGCGCCGAACGCCGTATTCACACGTCAGGTATGGAGTGCCATTTGGATGGTAATGAAGCGCAAACGTTATGAGGTAGGAATAGTGGTGGATGGTTTTTTCTTTTTTCTTTCTCTCTCCTACCTCTATCTCAGGCAGCCAACTGACCACTTCCTTTGCACTGGAACCATCCAAGATACTCTCTTGAAAAGGAACTTCCCGAAAAGTCTTACCAGTGCGAGGATCGACCAATGCTAATGGTTCAGCAGCGATCGCACTGGAAAACAAGTAAGGAATCAAGTGGTAGTACAGCGGGTCAATGATTAATTCTCCATCTTTGACTTGCCAAACTTGATCTGGCAGGGTAACTGGTACAAACTTCAGGTCAGAACCAGTCAAAGTATGAATTTGCTCAATGTCTTCATCTGTTGAGCATTGTGAGTTTTCAAATGAGACGTTTAACCAAATTCTGACAATAGATGCAATATAGTTCGTAGAGATTTGATCGGTTTTAGAGTAAAGCCATTTAGTTGGTTTTAGCTGAAATGCATCGGGTGATGGAAATAAAACATCCTCAATTAGAAGCTGAAGTGCTTGGTTAAGGCACTTTACAGGGGGCAGGACGTAGTTCTTGCCCAACTTGCGTTGCTGTAATTTATTAAATACCTTCTTCCAATGCTCAGGAACTTCGAGGGCATACAAATCGAATGGAATTGAGATTTGAGTCGGAACATTTAGAGCAAACAACTGGATTGAGTTATATGCCATCAATTTTCTCCAATGCACGATAGAAAGGTTCATACAGAGACCGTACTAGCGCAATTTCACGCGCGTCAAATGCTGTCCGCGCTTTGGCGAAGTAAGGGCGAAGGACGTATTCAAAACCTTTAAGAAGTGAGTCCTGCTCCGTTTCTGGTCTCTTTTCAGCAAGATTGGGTGCCCAAGCTGCATCAATAAATCGGATCAAAGTAGGTTGGCTACCGCGAATTGTTCGGGCGATCGCCTGCCAAGTCAACACCATCTGGCTCCAAATCAATCCTTCTCGGACATCCTTGGGAAGATTTTTGTCGGAATATCGCAAAACGGTGTCCAGACTTTTGAGAAAGATGCGATAGCCATCAGTTCGCCAAGATTCACATGCCTCTAAAAGTTTACCCGGACTATCTTCTAAGATGGCTCGCCGCTCTTTGCACAATGCTAAGCGAAACTTGTACTCCAGATCGTCCGAGGCTGGATGGGGACGAACCAAGAAGTAGGCACCGCCAAAAGCACTCAGTCCCTCGTTATTCAAAATGTTCTTACCGCGTCCGATTGCGGCGATGGGCGCAATGAGAATTGCTCGGTTAGTTTTGGCAAAGTTCTCAATATTTCCACGAGAAATCAGTGATTCGTCAATTTCCTCTAGGGGTGAACGCCCTGTCAACGCAGCGATTCGGCTACTCCATTCTTTGCTGGTGTCAAGATTTAAAATTGCCTCATGAACAGACTCAACTTGTTCATAACTGTTGACATACCAAATTAAACGCTTACGACCTTCTGGCAAGGCATCAAAGTCACGCTGTAGCACGTCTGTCTGTTGCAGGAAGGATCGCACAATCTGTAAAAGGGAGTCTTCCTTCAAAGAAACTCCGGAAACGCGCACAGGTTTTCCATCTGGCCAGTAACATGGTGAGAATTGAAATTTACTTTGAGCAATAGCTGCGATCGCCACCTGATCTTTGGGACGTAGTAAGTAGTCAACTGGGAGATCCACATGATATGTGGGGCTTTGTCCTGCCCAACTTGTACCACTCAGTAGTAGTGCGTGTGCGCCCTGAATCCCTTCATCTGCAAAAACATGGGAGAAATTCTCCAATAACCAACGCCCTTGGCCTAAAGCTTGGAAGTACCAAAGGGTTAGTTGGTTATCCCGTTGTTCCAGTTTGAACCCACACACCAATCCCGATGCCAGTCCAGGAATCAATCCATAAAAATCTCGTGGAATACGATTAAAGAAAACGATTTCATCTGCTCCCTCAGCATGGTCACTCAGTCCGTAGGCTGTTTTGATCGCCTGTTGAAAAAAGGACACGAAGAGTACTAACTTGAGAAACAATGCAAACCGGCAGCTAAACTCCCGGCGATCACTAATTGACTTGATCCACCCTCTATCCGTTAGGTCTTTTTCCAGTTTGGTAATTGTGTCTTGCTGCTCTTGATAGTTTTCGTTAGAAAGACGCATGGCATATCCAGCTAGCCAGGAGCTTTTCCAATCACCCAACAGAAACTCTGATAACTCTTGGTAAATCGGATTTTTGTCGAGGATGAATGTATTTGCTTTGGTGTCGATTCCCTCAGATTTGGCGATATCCAAAACAAAATTCCGAGCTAACGATGAACAGGTAAAAAACTGCTCCGCTAGCCATTCAATCTCATTTGGTGAGATTTGGAGTTGAGTGTAAATGTTATCAACAAGGGCATCGGAATTTTGAAGCGCGTGATTAAATTGTCCAAAAGTGACTTGCCGCAGATCGTTTCTAGAGTTGCGAAGCTTCTGAGACCGCGTCCAAGTTACAACTTGGTCAAGAAACCCATTACTGCCTCTCTCAATGAGTTTAATTGCAGGTAGAAACGTTGAATCTAAGTTGGCTTGAATCTTATCGCATTCATCGAAGAAAACCACACTACAAGTGCGATACATTAACTCATAGTAGGTAATTGACTGGGGACTAACGTGCGGCGATGGACGAGTAAAAATTGCCGCAGCTACAGTTGTTAAAATGACATCCGCATTTGCCAGTTCGTTTGTATCCCGATGTCTGGGACATTGCCCAATCAGCGGACATACTCTTAAGCCCCCTCCGTTTTTACCGTTCTCTTCTTCCTCTTTCCGTTCTCGCAGTTCAAAGCACGGAGGTGATGATGGGATTGAGGGTTGGATGTGAGGGCTTAACGGACAGGCTGTAGACAGGTGAGTGAATCCATCCATTTCTCCATCTACGCTATGCCAGTTCTCAAGATGTAATTTGCGATTGCGCTGACCCATCACTACTGATACTCGTAACCCCGCTTTTTTAAGCAAGTTAGCCATTCTAATACAAGTCACAACTTCATTAAAAACGACCCCAGTTCGATGTCTTTTTTGGGCAAGAGCAATCACCAAGATGTCTATGAGCGTTGACTTTCCTGCGTTCAGCAACCCCACCATGTGTTTGACACCATCGAACACTAGGGTATCGTCAGCAGCAAACCCCATGCCCTGAAAATGTTCAAGGATAATGTTTTGGAAACGTTTTAAATAGTTGTTACCACAGCGGTCATCTAAAAGCTGGGCTGCTGCTTCCATCTCCGCTCTTGTAATCGTGATGGGTTTGGTGTTCTCATGATGCAGGGATATGACCTTACCTGGATAGGTCGGAAAAGTCTCTGGAATTCTGACGCTGTATGTGGTTTCTTCAGACTTAAAGCGATATTCCTTGCCAGGTTCAGCTAATTTAATGCTTCGATTGCGGTACTTGAGTTTGTTGCTAAGCAAATCCTCAAAGCACTCAAAGCGATTGCCCCAAATTGCGGGCATAGGTTTACGAGAGAACCGATACGCATCATCAATTTCGTAGGCTCGGTACTTTGAAGGGATTTGTCGGTAGGTTTTAACTGACTGTTCTACAACGTCCTGATTTGTTAAATAGTGTAGAAGTTGGCGCAAATTAAATAATGTCCGCTTTGCCTCTGCGGTGTCTGCCACAGATTGTAAATGTGGAAATAAATAGAAGCGGTTAGAAATCAATACCCACAACGTGATTGCTGAATCGAGTTCAGACTGTAGCCCCAACTTTTCGATGGCAAATAAACCAAGCTCGACATCGAGTAAGGCTTCAATCTGGTCTTTCGGTAAGCTGGCTTGTTTTTGCAGCGATTGTGTTGCTGCTGATCGCCAAGATCGGGTTTCCTTCATGTTTGCCTCCTTTGACCGGGCTGTGTTCCAGCTTTCTTCTTGGCTAGAGCAAATATTGCATCGTCAAAGATGGGACGTACTGTTTGCCAACGCCATCTGGACTTAAGTTCTTTGAGATAGGCTGGACGCTCTTTTTTCCGCTCGACAGGAACCACGATGTATCCGACATTCCACGGTGGATTGTCAGGGATTGGTTCATCGCCCAGACGCTTTACTAGGAGATAGGGATTTGAGTAGTCTTTCAGATCGAGTGCCCAAATCTCGCCATCGGGGAAGGTTACTCTCAGGTCGTAGCGATCGCAAGCAGGATACAGTTCAACCTGTAGCCCCAGCTCTATTAACTTCTCATAGAGACGAATTTCTGCCCTACCTGGGTAAAACCAGAAGCGTTCAATGCCACGCCTCAGCTTGAGACAATCACTGGGCAACTTCATTTTGCGCTTGAGTCGCCGCCCCGGTGGACAACGATTGCAATTTGGATTGGCAATAACCTCCTCATGAGCTACCGATGTCAAAGCGCGGCAATACGGACAGGCATAGAAATTCCCCTGAAATTCATAGCAGCTAGGGGCAGGTTCGTAGCATTCTCCAAGCAGATCAGCCAATCCAACTCCCAGTCCAAACAACCCTTTAGTCTCTACCAGTTCTTGATTAGACAACACTGGATGTTCAACAACAAATCGACGAAACTTTGTGTAGATTTCTGCCCCCCTTGAATGAGCCTGACACCGCTGTAGCAGTGTGTTGGCGATTCTAGATTGTTCCTGGGAAATGACGCTGCCACCAAACGCTTCTGCAAGCTCAATCGTTACTTCTGTAGGCTCTCCAAAGAAGAGTAAAGAATCGCTGCCGTTCAGCTCATGGTCAATTTCTAAACCCCACTCCTCCAAAGGCTTCTCACACCAATCCGTATAGAACTCCGGAACGCTGCTAGGCGCACGCTCTGGAATACCTGCCAGCATGAAAGCCAAAATTACGCCGTTATAGCCTAATTGCAAGTCTTGAGGGTAGGGGTAGAGCCTTCCCTGCTGCTGAGCTACCTTGATAAGCCCAGCAGAAATCTGCTCAATTGTGATAGTATCTAGCTTAGACACAGTTACTACTCTAAAAATTTCATTTTTTACAATAGTAACTTCATTTTAAGGAGGTGTCACTAAAACTTTTGAAATTTTTGCTCAGCTTTTTTGTTGAAAAAGCTTTGTTTTTAGTATAGGTAATACCTAGGTATTACCTATACTAAAAAGACAACTAGGTTTTATTCAGACATGAGTAATACAGGGCGCAACAAAAAACTAGCATCGTTCAACTGCGATCAGGATCTGTGGACAGGGTTCATGCGCCGATGTCAGGAGAAAGGCACGACAGCAACAGCTACCCTTACCCGATTACTTTCGCTCTACTTAAATGGGGAGCTAGACTACCTTGATACTTTCCAAGGTGAAGCGGGAGGCAAGGATGAACCCCTAGAGGAACGAGTTAAGGCTTGCGTTCGTGAATACCTAGACAACTACCTAGTAGCTTATCAAGGTATAAATAGCGAGTTACATTCTACAGTGATTTGCCTGTCGGACAAGATAAAATCCGTGGAGGAACGTTTAAACACAACAAAACGCCGCTCTAATACAAATACAAAGGAAACAAATCCTCCCCAAGAACGCGAGTATTGGTTTATTAAGGAAAGAGCCAAACATTTGGGGTTAACTATTAGTGCCAATCAAATTATTCACATAGAGTTGTTTGCGTCAGATGCTTACAAACAGCAACATGGAGAACTCCCAAAGAGGCAACTGTTGAAAAATACTTACGCTTTTGCTATTCCTGTCGCCGATGTGGATATTCTAGATGCTGCTATTAAAAAAGTGACAAAACAACCATGACAGATGGATTTAAAAATATTTTTTAAAGAAATGGCTGAACCCATTGCGGTAGCAGGAAAGTGCGCTCGCACTTTCCTCAGTTTTAGCTTATAACAATGGGAGCTATCGTTCCGAAAAAGCGGATGCCATCTCATATTCAGGTGGGTGTAACCTAAGCTATTATTTGAGCTTCTGTTAACTATCGCTACCCAGTTATAAGAGTCTAGGTTAACCGGCTAACCTGTCTCAAACGTGCAGAATACCCAAGACCTCATCAGTTAAGCTTTCTATCTCTTCTATCGCCGCTGAAGCTTTGCTGCCAAAGTTGTGTACTGTCTGCCCAAAGACAGCCGACTGCCGATAGACTTGCCGATGTCCCAGATAAGATTTGGTCAGTTCAATCCCAAACTCCGGCAGAACTTCTAAACTTTCCTGAGCTAGGGTCGTATTGGGCTGGCACTGATTCATCACTAACCGAGCCTGTAGAGACTCATTAATGATACTCACGTTAACGATAACCTGGCGGATACCGACTGCTGCCCACATATCTAGTGGGGAGGGGATAAGTGGCACTAGCGCTAAGTCAGCAATCAATAGGGCGCTCTGGGGAACGGGAGAATCCGCCGCCGGTGGACAGTCAATGATGATGCAGTCATAATCATTGATGAACTTTTTGACCTCCCGGTGAACCTTGGCATTAGCAGCACTCAAGCCGACTACAGATGCTGGGAACGGAGTTTCATCCTCGGCTGAAGCCGCCCAGCGAGTTGCTGTACCTTGGGGATCTGCATCCACCACGAGAATTTTATTTTCCCGTCGGGCTAGAGATCCGGCAAGCTGCATACTAATAGTAGTTTTGCCTGAACCACCCTTTTGATTCACTACAGCAATGATTTTCGCCGTCATGGGATTCAAGAAATAAACTGTATATATAGTTTATAGTTTTTATATTGTTTACTGAGTTTTCCGATTCTTGCACAAACACCGGGATACATAAACACTATAAACTATATATACAGTTTATAGTGTTTGTAAAGTTTATAGTGTTTATAGTGTTTACTCAGTTTTTTAGGATTCCTGTACGCTTTTAGGATTCCTGTACGCTGACGAAGAGAGGAGGGGCGATGACCAAAAAAAATATGAAATTAGCTCTTAATGCTTCTCTCAAAGCAGAGGATGAAGCAGTGAAGAGCCGGTTTGAGAAAGCTGAGTCTTTATTAGGGGATGGGGTTGAAACCAACAGGAAGTCGGAAGTGACTCCTCAAGTTGAGGCTCAGAGCCGCGAGGAACAAGTCAAGAAGGAGCGAGTGATTCGGGATAGCTTTACCCTGCCCTGTGAAGATTATGAACTAATTTCAGCCATTAGACAGCGATGCCTCAATTCAGCCGTCAACGTGGCTAAAAGTGAGGTGATCCGCGCTGGTCTTCACGCTCTCAACGATCTACCTGATGAAGCTTTGCTGAAGGTCATTGAGAGCCTCACGAAGATCAAAACAGGAAGACCGGCAAAGAGAGTGTAGACTGACATCAATAGACTGACTGCACTACACCCACCTATCCATGCTGAATTTTCTGGCACCAGGGGCCAGGGGCTAGCTACTTGCAGTAAGCAAGGCATGTTAATTCCTATGACCACAACTAATTAACTGCTAACATTTGAGCAATTCTTGGACGACGATGGTATAGACAACAGCTATGAGTGGGTTGCTGGTCAGGTCGTGGCAGCTAACCTGTAGACCCAAGAAAGGGTTGAAACCGGCAAGAGCGATCGCTCTTGATAACTGAGAGAGCTTCGCCCTTACTACGGTAAATTTCATAGGCATGGGGGGTGTGCACTTGAAAATAGATCGTCACGGCAAAGCCAGGTGTTTAGAAGCCGCCGAGATTCAGTTACTTTTTGACGAGGGGCTGCAAACTATTGCTCATCGCTGCCTCTTCGGGATTTGCTTGTATACGGCAGCAAGAATCAATGAAGCCTGTACTTTGCGTCGGGTAGATGTCTTTGATAAATCTAGGCGAGTCAGACCGTCTCTGATTATTCGTAAAGCTAATAGTAAAGGCAAGCTGGCAACAAGATGTGTGCCTATTAGTGAAGACTTAAGGGAATTGTTAACCGAATACAACCCGCCCGCCCATCAAGGGTTTCTGTTTCCAGGTCGTCATGGGCGAGGTCATATTCGCCCCGATTCCGCTTCACGGATTTTAAGAGAAGCTATGAATCGCATCGACCTAGAAGGTGCCAGTACGCATTCATTTAGAAGAACGGCGTTGACGATGATGAGCAATAGCGGGGTGCCGCTGCGAATTATTCAAGCCGTGAGTGGGCACCGCAGCCTAGAGGTGTTAGAAGAATATTTAGCTGTAGGCGATGAGCAAGTCAGGGGGGCGATCACGGTGCTAGCGCAGTTGTCTTACGTCAAGAAATTAGACAATGTTGACGTAGATCAGATGTTGCCAGAAGCGTGGCAGACTGATGAAACTATTGAGCCTAAAGATAGCGATAAATACCCCTGAGACGCTCCGTTCTGACGGCACGCCACATATCTCGGCTCAATGCCTTATTCTTCTGTGGTGATCGCTGTTTTTGTACTTCCCATTTTGATGGGTAACACAAACAGCTTTCGGTGCATCGACCGTACTGCGTCGAATGCAGAGCGCAAATTGACTTGAACAAACGGATACCAGCCTACCCGGCTTTGTCCCGGTGGTAGCCCTAGCGCTTTTCCCCTTGCGGCTTTGACAATCAACCGCTTTCGAGACTGAGAAACCCCATAATCTGCCGCATCCAGCACCCCTGCTGTTATCTGATATCCCAACCCTATCAGCTCATCTTGAATAATCTGCCATGATTCTGATTGTCGGTACCGCGATACGTTCTCCAGCGTGAAACATTTGGGCTGCGACTGCCGTAGCCACTGCGATACGGCAGTCGCAGCTTCGCGGTCCACTGATTGATCGGTGCCGTTTCCTAAGGCATTACTAAAGTTTGAGCAGACTGGAGAAGCGTGCAGATAATCCGGCTAGGCGAATTCGGGGAAACCAGCAAGAGCGAGTTCTTGAACCGTTTGCTAAATTACCTTAGTGCCATAGGGTTTGAAGTTCAGCGATAAAGAGGCAGCAAGTGCGGCAGAGAGTTCTGTTAGATTGGGGTCGCATTCCACGCTCAAGACGGGTCTAACACCAGCCATGACCATGCCAGCTTCTACACCACCGCCTCCAGCAAACAGTACAATAGCCGTTGGAGCATCATCCGGTAGGGTGGGAGCATAACCTAAATATTTGAGTACCTTTTGGCGTTTTTGACCGTCAGTGGTTTTATAAGTTTCGACCAGGTAACGGTAAGGTTGTCTTTTAATAATCTTGGTTCGGATAAAACCGAATGGAGTGCCTAACTACAGTGGCATATTAGGCATCATAAAGGAGAGAGACCGATCTAACTGAAACATGGTTCCAGTTCTTCGGTGGTATTTGAAGGTCGGGAAACTGAAATTCCGGTCATTGGACTCAAACATGCAACGCCTGGGAAGCGAAACCTAATTCCGGTCTACGAGATTGAAAGGTTATCAAGATCATCGCCAGTTAAGCGAGTTAAGCAGAAATAAGCGTGAGAAGTGCTGTTCTAAATAGTACTGCTAAACCGGAAACCCCTGAGCCGCCGGGATATATTTCTAACTGGGTTAACGGTCATGATGTCACATCGGCATAGCTGTGCTATTTGCTCGTAGGTTACTCCCCATTTCTCGTAAAATTGCCTAGTGGGCAGTTGCAAAAAAGCTCGATAAGCCGCCGTTCGCAAGCACATTGAGCGTATTGCTCAGACCTTTGAAAAACAAGCTGAAACTACTGCACAGCTCGTCAGAATTGTTGAGCAAATCTTAAGTAGCCGGAATGAATAGAACAACTGCTTAGCTCTTAGTCTGGCTGTAGTAGCTTGAATCGCCTCATCATTCCACTCCACGTAAAGGCGATCGCTCTTTTTCGAGTTGATGTGGGGCGATCGCCTATTACATCATTCTTTTTAAGCTCCCACCGCTCAGGACACCGCTCAAAATAGGACAAGCAGGGAAAGGCTGAGAGATGACCACCCCTGATGAGCTAATTGCGATTCTTAACCGTCTCCTCGATGGCAGTCGAGAGGAGACGGATATTGAGCAGTTTCGGAATTGGACTAAGACAGGCGATGCTCAGACTGTTATTCAGCTTGTCATACAGCTTGGTAAGTACAACACTAATATTGGTGAGGGTCAGGGAATCGAAATTGGCGATCGCTTAGATACTGAGCTTCTCAAAGAAATCCGCGATTTGGTGCGATCGCAGCAAGCTTCCCAAACTCCTGCCCGCTCTTCTGCCTCAGTATTAGAGATTGACTGGCACACCATCAGTCGAAATCTCCTCTCAGAACATCGGCACTTGACCACGAATCAGATTGTGGCGGATCGGGATATGCACCGCGAACTGGATGAGATGTATGTCTCGCTGGCGCTGGTGGAACGCAAAAAGCCAGAGCGGCAGAGCGAGCAAGCCCGGTTATGGCAGGACACAAGCCTGTCTGAGCCAGAGTACAAAGAGAAACAGCTCTTTGAGCATGAGCAGTTTTTGCAAGACGTTTTGAGAGCGGGAAAGGGTAAAAGCCAGGGAACGCGGATTACCATCATTGGAGAGCCAGGGGCAGGAAAAACGACGCTCCTGTGCAAAATTGCCTTCTGGTTGGCAGAGAGTTCGGAAGACATCCCCATTCTGATTTCTCTAGCAGATTTGCAGGAGCAGAGTCTAGAGGACTATCTGCTGCAAAAGTGGCTCAAGGATGCGCTGAAGGTGGTGCGAGTCATGCCCCAGCAGGAAGAGGCTATGCGATCGCTGTTTGAGCGCGGTCGAGTGTGGTTGCTGTTGGATGGCGCAGATGAGATGACGACGGGAGCCTACTTGCGATCGCCGCTACAGACTATCCAGAGCGAATTGACGGGTTGGGTGGGGCAGGCACGGGTAATTTTGACCTGTCGGCTGAACCTTTGGGATGCCATTCCGAACGCTCTGTTGACTCAGTTTGAAATTTACCGCACCTTGCCATTGAGTTACGGAGATAGCAAGACTTCTGACCAAGTGGGAGAGTTCATTACCAAGTGGTTCAAAGGCGAGCAACTGGGGCAGGAATTACGTCAGGCGCTAGAGCAACCCGGCAAAGAGCGGATTAAGGACTTGGCAAAAAATCCACTGCGGTTGGCATTGCTGTGCCGTACCTGGCACTTGTGGCGAGAACAAGGGGGCTTGCCGGACACGAAGGCTAAGCTTTACCAGGGGTTTGTAGATGATTTTTCTAACTTTTACGAATCACGACCAAACAAACCCCACGTCAAGAAACAGCAGCGCAGGAAATTAAACGAAGCGTTAGGAGAACTTGCTAAGTGGGCACTCGATCGACCAACTGCTCGATTTCGATTGCGCCTGTCTCAATTTCCCGAACCACTGGCTCAAATTCTTGGAGATGAGGATGAGGAAGGCTCTCTACTCTGGTGGCTGGTTTCAGAGCTAAATTGGTTGGTTAACATTGGCGATTCAGCAGAAAGTCCTGGTGATGCCGTCTATACTTTTTTCCATCCTACATTTCAAGAATATTTTGCTGCGTTAGCGATAGACGATTGGTACTTTTTTCTCAACCACATCCCTGAGAATCCTAGTCATCCTGATGCCAGTTACCGCATTTTTGAGCCGCAGTGGAAGCAAGTCTTTTTACTCTGGGTGGGGCGACAGGATGTAGCTAAAGCTCAGAAGGAGGTATTCATCAAAGCTTTAGTGGAGTTTCAGGATGGATGTCGGGAGTGGCTTTTGGAGTACAAGGGCTTTTATGAGTATCGAGCGTATTGTTTAGCAGCAATGGGAATTGCTGAGTTTAGAAAGTGTAGCTGGGCTGATGAAATTATCTCGCAACTGCTCAGATGGGGTTTTGGTTATTTCAATGCCAGTATGCAGCAGTGGGTTAGAGAAGGCTGTCCGAGTACAGAGTTAGCGATGGCAGCATTCCAAGAGACTGCTTGCGACCTTGTGATTGCAGCGCTGATTGAGTTGATAAACACCACTCCTGATGACTATACCCGTATTGAAGCGGCTGTATGTTTAAGTAAAATTGACTCTAGCCATCCCAAAGTGCTAGGCACTCTGCTTCAGCTTATTCACACCAGTCCCTCTCTGGATACACGTAGGTGGGCAGCTTCGATGCTGGAGAAAATCGGCACAGACAATCAGAAGGCAATCGCAGTGTTGGCTGAGCTGGTAGACGAAAGTGACGATGAGTTCATCCGTGATGGAGCCTCTTTTAGCTTGGGGAAAATTGCTCCAAACCACCCCAAAGCTGGCAAGATTGCCGAACCTACCTTGCTTTTAGAGTATGTGAAATTAGGGAAGATAGATATTGGCAATCCTGAGTGGATTGCGTGGCTAGTTGAAGAGGTACGTGCCAGTGCTAATGAGTTATACCATTTTGCTCTGGGCTTGCAGGGTAGCCATGAAGATGAGGAGATGGAGAGCATCTTAGAAAGGGAAACCTTGGTGCAATATAATCAACTGGTCTTTAGGTGTTCTCAGGCACTTCTGAATTTGAGATACATCGCTCCCGGACACCCCGAAGCAATATGGGTGTTGATTGACGTAATTCACAGCAGTGTCAATGATTACATCTGTGCAGAAGCGATTAGAAGCTTAGGGCGAATCGGTAAGAGGACTCCTGAAGCGATCGCGCTGCTGATTGACCTCATTCGCAACAGCCAGAATTTCAGTATTCGTTGCCGAGCTGTTCAAGGTTTGTGGCACACCGAAACAAGCCACGAAAAAGCAATATGGGTGCTGATTGACGTGATTCGCACTGCTCCCGATGGGCAAATCCTTATTGAAGCCGCTCGGAGCTTAGGGCAAATTCTACAAAGACATCCGGTGGTGTCAGCAATCTCAGTTTTGAAAGACTGCCTACCTACTCAAATTTGCAACAATAAAGATTTTGCTCTCTACCAGAAGTGCTACGAGGTTTTGTGGTGCTGCGCTCAAACCATGCCTTACCCAGCCTTCTACAAGGCTTGGCATAGGCAGGATATAACTTTCCCATTCTGAAGCAGGAGATTACAGTCTTCTATACCTACTTTGCAATAGACTGTCTGCTCTACTATACTCTGGCACTTTTAGTCTGGAGGAGGAGCGATCGCCGTATCATTCAGCCGTACCTCCTAAAGCCTTGAAGCTCTCTTTGAGTACGGAGAACAATGCAATTATTTCTCTGAAGCTGGTTTGAGAACGTAGAGAGCCATTTTCTTGAGTGCTTCTACTTAATTTACATTTTTTTTGCGGATTGCCTGCCTAATACCACGAAAGGTATTTAGGCATAGTTTAACAACCAAAGTCTTAACATGGCTGCTTTCAATCAGTTTAAAGAGGAACTAGATAAGCTGCAAAGCCAAGGGGATAGCATCGACCCAGTACTTGAGAAGCTAGCGCAGGAATATAGTAAGCAAGCTGATGAAGCTGACAAACTATTACGGGAAAAGCAATCTATCGAGAGAGATAGCCGCAATTCTAGCCAAAACACAGAAAGTTCCTAACTAAAGCTTTGATTCAGAGCAAAAAATTAGCAACTCTTAATTTCTCTAGGCAATGCTATTCAGCTCGTATCAGTACTTGAGACAAAAGGCTTTAATCCTTATAACTTCTGCTGATTTATCCGGATTTCACATCAAATGCCTGAATAACTAAGCGACAACCGATAAATGCAGTAACTGGAAGCATGGCTCCTTACGATCAGTTCGAGAAAGAACTAAGAGAATCGATGCGTCAGGGGTGCAATCTTGATGAAGCCTTTGAACAGTTAAAAATAAATTATACACATTTAGCTGACAAAGCAGATGAATTTCTTAAAATCAAACAAAAGATTGCAAGGGAAATTAGACAAGCTCAAAAAAATAACTAAACGCGACAACTCAATAGTATGAAAGCCTCAAAATAAGGTAATTTATGTAATCTTTGATTTGTTCAACAATTTCTTTAGGTAAATGAGAAGGTAGCATTTCTTTAATAAAAGAAAATCCTATTTCATAAACATGGCTATCAAAGACTAAGGGGATTTCTGGCGAGTCTAGAATATTGTACCTTCCCAAAGAAAGGGAGTGACTGACTTGTTCTAGAAATTGTTCTATCGAGAAGTAGAAGTCATCAATTTGCTCGGGTGACGTATTGCTTTTAATTTCAGGACATCGATTCAGCGCACGCTTCCCCGCACTTTTGGCTAATTGAGCTATATTTTTATCTAGCCAAGCCGAAGCTTCTCTGCCAACTTCTAATTTTATTTCAAACTTTTTAACTATCTCAATTTTGCTTTTAATGAATTTTATTTGGTTGTTATAGTCCTGCTGGTAGCTAACTCCTATCAATTCTGTTTTAGATGACTTTATATCCTCTAGTTTTTCCTCCAAAAACTGCACTGCTTCCTGAAGTAAAGTCTTGGTTCTTTTTGCTGTTTCTTTTAGCTCTTGATTAAGCCTACTTAAAGATTGGACTTGAATTTTTAAGGTATTAAATTCTTTTTCTTGCTTTGCAGAAAGCTGTCCTACTTTACGTATCTCTTCTACAGCTTTCAATCTAGAGTTAATCAACTTAATAGACTGGATATCCAAATCTAGTTCTTCTAACTCTTCTTCCTCTGCCGTTTGCTCAACGTGTCTGCCACTTAGGGGTAGTGTTTGGATCGCCCCAGTCAGAGCTTGAATTGCTTTATCGCTCCATTCCACATAAACGCGATCGCCAATCTCTAGACGTGTCCCCTCACCAACATTGACGTTATACTTGCCCAATTGAGAGATAGTTTCGCGATCGCCCTTGCCTAGCAACTGCCGCAGAACCTTAATATCTTCAAGGGTGTGCGCGTTAGCTTCAATCCGATCAATAATTGCACCCAGGTCATCAGGGGTTGTCATACTCAACTTAGAGCTTAAGAATGAAGCCTGATTTAGGCTTGAGTAGCCGAGCGAACACTTCCTTTTTTCTTCCGCAGATTTTACTCTATTGTCTTTCCCTTACCTGGCAATGTCAAAGTACTGAGTACAAGCACTTACACTTTTAGAAAGTTGATGGGCATACTGGAATTAAGCAGAGTGCCCCTAAGTTAATCTCCACTAGATGCCTACCCCTAATGAGTTGATAGCGATTCTCGATCGCATTCTCAATGGCAGCCGAGATGAGTCAGAAGTTGCCCAACTGCGGCAGTGGCTCAAATTCAGTGGCACGACGCTGCAATTCGTCTCTCAGGATGGCAAGTTCAATACGAATATTGGGCAGGTGCAGGGGGGCGAGATTCATATTGGCGATCGCATTTACCAAGTTGACGTTGAAGCACTCCGGGAACTCCTCCATACCACGACTCCTTTGCCCAACATTGGCTGGCACGCCCTCAGCAAAGCGATGCTGGAGGAGCAACTGCGGCTCACCACCAACCCGCTAACCAGTGGCGAGGGGATTAGCTATCGAACCGAGCAGGTGTATGTGCCCTTGGGATTGGTGGAGCGCAAGCGGCAGACTCGGCGACGGGAGGATGTGCCGCCAGAGCAGGGTTCGTTGCTGTACGAAGAAACTGAGATTACCCAACGGTTTGAACACGAGCAGTTTCTCGAACAGGTATTGCGGCAGGGGCAAAGTCCCAAAAGTCGGGGGAAGCGCCTTGCCATCATTGGCGAACCGGGAGCGGGAAAGACGACGCTGTTGCAGCAGGTTGCCCAATGGGTGACTCAGCAGGTAGAGGGAGCGATCGCGATTTGGGTGTCGCTGGCAGATTTGCGGGGGCAAGAACTAGAACCGTATTTGTTGGAACGATGGTTGCAAGCGGTTGTCCGGAAGCAGGGACAAGCGGAAGCCTCTCGACAAGTTAAGGATGCCTTTGTTGCCCAGTTTCAGCAAGGGCGAGTGTGGCTGTTGCTGGATGGGGTGGATGAAATGCAGGTGTCATCGGGCAATCCCTTGGCAGAGATATCGCGGCAGGTGCGGATGGGAGGATTGCTCTCGCAGGCGCGAATTGTGCTGACTTGTCGGTTGAATCTGTGGGATGGCAACCGCAATGCCCTGAATACGTTTGACACTTATCGCACGCTGGAGTTTTCCTATCCGCAGCAGGTGGAGCAGTTTATTGGGCAGTGGTTTGAGGCATTGCCAGAGGAACAAAGGACGCAGGCGGAACGGTTGTGTGCGGCACTGAAGGCACCGGGGAAGGAACGGATTCGGGATTTGGTGAAGAATCCGCTGCGGCTGACGCTGTTGTGTTTCAACTGGTATTTGGGGGAGGGGACGCTGCCTGAGACAAAGGCAGGGCTGTATGAGCAGTTTGTGGCGGATTTTTATGAGTGGAAGCGGGAGCATTTTCCGACGACGGCAGAGCAACGCAGGCAGTTGAATGCAGCATTGGGTAAGTTAGCGCGGGAGGCAATTGACAAGGAAGAAACCCGGTTTCGGCTGCGGCATGACTTTGTCTGTGAGTTTTTGGGTGAGCCGGATGAGGAAGATTCGTTATTTCATTTGGCGTTGCAGTTGGGCTGGTTGAATAAGGTGGGGGTGGATGGGGAGAATCCGAGAAAGGCAGTATATGCGTTTTTCCATCCCACATTTGAGGAGTATTTTGCTGCACTAGCAATTAATAATTGGCATTTCTTCCTCAATCACATTCCTGAGAATCCAAACTATCCGAATGCAATTTATCGAGTTTTTGAGCCACAATATAAGGAAGTTTTCTTGCTTTGGCTAGGGAGAGAAAATATTCAGTGTCAAGCCAAAAAGAACTTGCTTAATGCCTTAGTTGACTTTGGTGATCGATGTTGCAATTTTTACAAGTACCGTCCCTACTGTTTGGTAACATCAGGCATTACAGAATACAAAGCTTTTTCCAAGGCAAAATATGTTATTACAGAAGTCGTAAAATGGAAATTTGGATATTTGCCTGTTAATTTTGATGGAAAAAATTATATTTGTTTTTTCAATCTCAACCCGGTTGGAGATATAGCAGAAGCCGCTTTAAGAGAGACTGATCGAGTACTACTAATATCAGCTCTCATTGACTTGATCGAAAAAAATAAGAATGGATTGTTTCATAAAGAATGCCTCGGTTTTCTAAAGATGCTTAACCCCCAGGATTCTAGGTTTGTAAAAATATTAAATAATTTATTATTCAGAGAACCAAACGAACAAACTCTTAAAGAAATTATTGAAAATTTAGAGCTTATAGAAAGTGATTCTCTTGATATCCAAAATACACTGGCTGATATCATCAGATCTACAGAAAATGAAAAAATTCGTATCCAGGCTGCCGAAACGCTTCTAAGAATTAGCTCTGGAGGCTCACTGGAAGCTACAAGAGTTCTATTAGATTTGCTAGAACAAAGCAAAGATACTTACTTAGTACAGCAAATAAGTCTTGTTATCAAAGAATTCGGATTAAAAAATAGAGCTTACCAAGAGCTTATTGTTAGGATTGATAACAGCGACAGTGAAAAAATAAAACTAGAACTTTGCTGGAAGCTTAGTAAAGTCGATCCAAAAAATTTGAAACTCAAATTTTATTTAGAAAATATAGCTGATGCCACTTTTAGTAATGAGATTCGGGTGAATGCAATTATTCTTTTGATTGGAATAGGCATTAACAACTCAAAGCTTATCAGAGTTTTGAAAGAACTAGCTGAGTCTGAAGATAATCTTGAAATCAAGAGAGCAGCAATTTTTAGCTTGGGCGAATTGACTCAAACAACTCCAGAGGCTACAAAAGCTCTTGTTGAACTGCTACGTGCAAGTCAAGATACTGCTACTCTAGTGATTGCCTCAGAGATGTTAAGCTGGCACAATTGCAGAAATGCTGATACAATTTCCGCCCTCAGTCAATTAATTGATACAAACAATGAACCAGCAGTTAAGTATCATGGTGCCGAATGCTTAGGCGAAATTGACCCCGGCAATATAAAAGCTACAGGAGCTTTCATCAAGCTTCTAAAGGAAGAAACGAGCGATGAAGGCATTCAAGTCTACGCTATAGATAGGCTGAGTAAGATTGGCAATGGGAGTCAAGAGGCGATTTGTACTCTAAGAGAAATCGTAGATAGTAATCGCCGTGAAAGAGTTCGCCTAGAAGCCGCTTGGAATTTATGGTTATTTTCAGACTTTCCTCAAAGACAAATGTACGATTTTTTAGTTAATCAGTTATCAAAGTCCGAAGATATAAGTACTATTGCTGAGATTTCTTTACGGCTTAGGTATATTGTAAAAGAGCAACTAATGCCAAACCTAGTCAAGAAACTTTCATCTATAGCGATACAGCAAACAGATGACATTCAAAAACTGAAAATTATATATACAAATATTATTTGGTGTGCCTTGAAAATGCCTTACTTAGACTTCTTTAATTCATTGATAAGCCTTGATTAAGCTGTATAAATTCCCTACTCTAACTTTTCACGTTTGCGTTTTTCGATTTCGGCGATCGGTAACAATAATGTATCCTCAATTTCTTCCCTTGCTTCATCGCTCACCACACAACCGCTATTCAGGCAATCCACTAGCAATTTATTGGCATCGTAATACTGCTTGAGTAATTGTTTTTTGCAATCACTGAACTGCCAATCTTGACCAATATTGCGATATTTTATTATGGTAAATCTTAATTGCTCAGTCCATGCTTGACTATTAGTTTGCCACCATGTTTTTGCTCTTTCGTCTTTATTTGGTTCAGGAAGTTGGTACTTGAGATTTCGCAAAATTTGATCTAGCTCAGGGTCAAGACTACCAGGACGGCTCAGATCAATCGAAAGCTCACGCGCTAGCTTTGAATCAGGACAAGCAGGATCAGTAGCATTTTTAACATTGTATATTATGAAGTCACTAGCAATGCTGAGAGCATTGGAGAGAGAGCGGTCTAAGGCAAGGTCATAATCAAGATCAAGAGCATATATACCTTTAGCGACTTTAATAGCACTAAGTGTCAGTTCATCTGGAGGGGGAATGGAAAGAGCAACTGCACGAGCAGAACCGTGTTGAAAATCAAGGGCAAAGGCAAGGTCAAAATCAAGTCCGTTTCCATAAGGAACGTAAAGGGTAGAATTAGCAACAAAGTAAAAAGCACGAACAGCAGCTAATTTGTAAAAAGTCTTGATTGAGAGATGTTTTTGGTTGAGCCAGTCAAGAAACTGCTGTAATTTTTGGTCTTTAGCTGTGATAGCATCAACATTTTCCTTCATCAATCGCAGCAATTGATTAGTATTGTTTACCATTTCAACGGCTAGCAAAAAAACTTCTCGCCAGTGTTCCTCTTTAATGTGGCTGACTAAACTTTGCCAATCAGCATAATCAACAAACCATTTCGCAGTGAAATATTCCTGAAACGTCAGGTGTGAAAATGACCAAACCTTCTGCGATCGCTCAATCAACAACCCATGCTGCACCTCGATCGCCCTCAACACCGCCCGACTATCCCGCCGCCCAATCTGCAAAAACTCCGCAATATACTCCTCAATTTCCGCCTGCTCAAACAACACATATTGCTCTTGCTCAAACTTCTTCACCGCCAGATAGCTCAATAGCTCCAGCTTCCGCTCCACCGACAAATCCCGATAAATCTCATCCCGCTCAATCTCCCGCGACTTGTCCCACTGCTCTAGCAGTAACTCCAACCCCTCTTCATAGAGCTTGGAACGCTTCGAGTAAAACTTCCCCGTCTGACGAAATACTGCACAGGTCAAACTCAGCAAAATCGGCGTAATCGCCAACTCCCGAATTGGCTTATTCTCCTCCAAAAAGAGCAGCCCCAGAAACTCCTGCGCCTTCGCCAGTCCCGCCGACTTATCCCCCATCACCGTCATAAACCAGTGTTCGGTAAATGCCAGCACCTGCGGCTCATTAAAATCCGCCACCTCCACATAATCAAACCGCTCAAACCGCGATTCCTGGCTCTGCGTTCGACATGTCACAATCACCTGCACCTGCGGATAGGCACGAGCAAACCGCTTGATTTCATAAGCAATTTTCTTCCCATCCTCCCCCGTCACCTCATCCAACCCATCCAGCAGCACCAGCGCCCGACCTCTATCGAGCACCAATTGAGTTTCTGCATCCGATAACCGCCAGCACCGCTCTAGATAACGCTCCAGCGAATAGGCAACCTCACGCCCATCCTCCACAAACTCTCGCAGTTTAATCAACACTGGAATCCGGTGCGCTTGTAAGTTTCCTGCATGGCACTCAGTAACTACTCGCTGCAAATACGTAGTCTTTCCGGAACCCGGTTTACCCACTACCATCAGGTTCGTATTCTTCGCCAGCACCTCCAGCCCCGACACCCGTTGCCGCTGTTTGCCCAAGCCAATGCGCTCCAAACTGCGATTGCTCGAATACCCCTGCATCCCTGTCGTGAAGTCCTGCCACAGGTCATCCAGTTCGGACTTCCGACTACTGCTCACCTCCTCCAGAATATTGACATCCACAAACAACTCACCCAGCGGCACCCAACGATCCACGCCCCAAAGCGGCATCGTGCCATGCAAGCATTGAATATCATCGTGCAGATGCGATCGCACCTGTTGCACCAGCTCATCAACTGACGCTAATTGAGGTGTAGGAGTTTGAGTCGTGGATTGAAGCTTTTGAACAACCTCAATCAGGGCTTGAATCGCTTCCTCATTCCAAGTAACGTAAGTGCGATTGCCAATGTGAATATCCTGTCCTTGACCAATGTTGACGTTATACTTACCCAGTTGCAGTAAATCTTGGCTGCGATTGCTCAGGGCAACTCGAAGCGCTTCAACATCAGTCGCCGTCTGCGTTCCCGATGCAATCCGCTCAATGATGGTGTTTAACTCATCAAAACTCATCATTACTCAATGTTTGGCAAGGGCGATTCACACTCTAGACAGCTTGCTCCAATGTAACTTCCGTTGACTGAAACCACACTGCTAAACTATGAATTAACCATTACTTAGGCATGGGCAATGCCTCCTACTACTGATATTCGCCAAAGAGCGATCGCGCTAATCGGGCAACTGCCTCAAGACAAATTGATGGCTGTTGTGCAACTATTGGAATTTTTAGCGGAACCGCCTCAGTACAGTACAGTTAGTGCCCAGGAAGCACAGTTGCTTGAGGCGATCAAGAACCATCTGCCTGAAGACGAGCAGACACGCTTAGATACGTTACGCGATCGCTGTGAATGGGGTGAACTGACCGAAGCTGAGCATCAGGAACTGATTAGTTACGAAGACTTGCTAGAGCAACAGAGAGTAGAACGTTTAGAAGCTCTGATCGAGCTAGCGAAGCTCAGGAACATTGACCTGATGCGCTTAAACCAGCAAGTTCAGTCGAAGTCCCAGCCTTCCCATGCCGTCTGAATATGAACGAATCCCTACAGCACTGAGACAGGACATTGCTCAACGGGCAAAGAATCGATGCGAATACTGCCGTTGCCCGGATGCGTTCTCTCCTGACAGCTTTACAGTCGATCATATCAAGCCTCGACAACTAGGCGGAGCAACCATTGCGGAAAATCTAGCCTGGGCGTGTTTCGGCTGTAACGGTCGTAAATACACCCGGACTGTTTACCCCGATCCACAGACTGGACAAGAGATTGCCCTGTTCAATCCTCGCCAGCAGATTTGGGCAGAGCATTTTGCTTGGAGTGAGGATTTGACTCAAGTGATCGGTCGAACCCCTTGTGGTCGTGCAACCATCGCAGCGCTTGCACTCAACCGTGCAGGTGTAGCTAATCTTCGACGCCTGCTTGTCTTAGCCGGACTGCATCCACCTGATGAGTAATCGAAGGTTGCAATAAATCTCTAAGTGCTGAAATCACACAGACACGCTTTAACACATCGCGCCTGACGCATCTGTCTGGAGGGTAGAAAATTAGTGCAGTTATGATAGTGGCTACAGGAATGTTGAGTGATCGCCCACTAGATGCCTAACCCTGATGATTTAATAGCGATTCTCGATCGCATTCTCAATGGCAGCCGAGATGAGTCAGAGATTGCCCAACTGCGGCAGTGGTTCACAGTCAGTGGCACTACGCTGCAATTCGTCTCTCAGGATGGCAAGTTCAATACGAATATTGGGCAGGTGCTCCAGGGCGAGATTCACATTGGCGATCGCCATTACCAGTTTGACCTTGAAGCACTCCGGGAACTCCTCCAACCGACGACTCCTGCGCTTGATATTGACTGGCACGCCGTTAGTCAAGCGATGTTGGAGGAGCGACTGCTACTCACTACCAACCCTCTAATGAGTCGTGAGGGGATTAGCTATCGAACCGAGCAAGTGTACGTGCCATTAGGATTGGTTGAACGGAAGAAAATACCTCGCCGTAAACGGGATGTATCTCCAGAGAGAGGTTCGGAACTCTATCGCGAGGGTGGGGGCGAAGAGCGTGATGCTGACATGGTGGAGGAAATAGAAGTTACTCAACGGTTTGAGCATGAGGAATTTTTAGAGCAGGTTATACGACAGCGAAAAAGTCAAAAGAGTCAAGGCAATAGAATTGCGATTATTGGTGAGCCAGGGGCAGGAAAAACGACTCTCCTTCAGCAAATTGCAAAATGGATATGTACAGAATTTCCAGAATCAATTGTTATCTGGATATCGTTAGCAGATTTGCAGAGTAATACGTTAGAGAGCTACCTGGAAAAAACCTGGCTGCAAAGCATCATTCGTGAAGCAGGGGGAGCGAAAATCTCTGAAGCAGATGAACGCAACTTTTCAGATCAATTTAAGCAGGGGCGGGTCTGGCTACTGCTGGATGGTTTGGATGAAATACAGTTTCCTGGAAATTCATTGAGTGAAATTCAACGTCAAATTCAGGAGGGAGGATGGTTGCGGCAGGCACGCTTGATTTTGACCTGTCGGTTAAATCTATGGGATGGAAATTACAATTCATTAGCTGGTTTTGATACGTATCGTACTTTAGATTTTTCTTATCCCGCACAAGTAGAGCAATTTATTCAACAATGGTTTGCACCACGAAGAAAGAAAGATTTAGGGCAGGCGC
Organism: Trichocoleus sp. DQ-A1; assembly: GCF_039961955.1. Taxonomy (NCBI): domain Bacteria; kingdom Bacillati; phylum Cyanobacteriota; class Cyanophyceae; order Leptolyngbyales; family Trichocoleusaceae; genus Trichocoleus; species Trichocoleus sp. DQ-A1. Next base: position 48,726 of record NZ_JAMPKE010000028.1, on the reverse strand, counting down.
TATGTTCTGCATTGAAAGAACCAGGGAGAGAACGAATTCGAGATTTGGTTAAGAATCCATTACGATTGACTCTCCTATGTTTTAGTTGGTATCTACAACAAGGGAAACTACCCGAAACTCAAGCAGAACTATATCAAAAATCTATAGACCGATTTTATGAATGGAAGCAGGAACAGTTTCCAACAACATTCACACAAAGAGAGTCTCTGAATCATGCATTAGCAGAACTATCTTGGCAAGCAATTGATGATACTGATAATCGACAACAGGCTCGATTTAGATTGCGTCACGACTTTGTTTGCCGCCACTTGGATAAACCACTATCACAAGGACAAAAAACACTACTCGACTTGGCGCTGGGAATCGGTTGGTTAAATCAAGTTGGTGTGGATGCTGATGATCCGGAGCAAAGAGTTTATGCTTTCTTTCACCCAACTTTTGAAGAGTATTTTGCTGCTATTAGCATTAGTGATGGAAAGTTTTTCTTCAACCCCATTCCCAAAAATCCTATGGCAAAGGAGGCCATCTATCGAATTTTTGAACCTCAGTGGAAACAAGTATTTTTGCTGTGGTTAGGACGTAAAGATGAAACACTAAAATCCAAGAAGGAGGCATTAATTCAATCTCTAGTAAACTTTAGAGATCGCTGTGGTGGATTTTATAGTGACCGTGCTTTTCTTCTGGCAGCCATAGGAATTGCAGAATTTAAGGATTGCTCTTTTTCTGATGACATTATTAATCAATTAATGGATTGGAAGTTCGGAAGTTCTAATTTGCTGAAACGTGGCTGGGAGTTGTTTTTAAGTCCTGGAAAAGTCAATACGAGACAAAGCTATGCTGAAATGATACTTAGCAGTACAGATTCTCAAAAGGTGATTCAGGCGCTAACAAAAGTCTTAGAATCAACCTTCAGTAGCTTATGCTATCAAAAAGTGTCCCAAGCACCAATCCGAAAACTATTATGGAACCTAATATTAATTCCAAATTTAGATTCCTATTCAAGCTTAGTTGGTCTTTTAGCCAAATATTTTTTTATTCAAGATGCAAATACCTCTTGGAGTGCAGCTCACGACCTAGAGAGAATAAACCCAGATAACGAAACAGCAGTTCAAGTATTAAGACTTTTACTAGAAATTACGCAAAATAAAAATAATTACAATATCAGAGTTATTCGAGAACGAGCGGTGAAGAGTTTAGGGCAATTAGGTTTTGATAATGAAAATGCCATTCAAATATTAGTATGGGTGCTAACGACAGATAAAGATGCGCGCCTATGTGAAAAAGCAGCAGATAGCCTTGGAGAAGTTAATGTTGGTAATGAGACTGCTATTCAAGCACTAGCATGGGTGCTAGAAATCATTCAAGATAAAAGTATCCTAAAAGAGACGGATTGGGATGCTGTTGATGCCGATCCTTTCGGGAATAGTCACTATACGTACGTTAGCGCACATGACATCAGTTGTAGTGCAATCAAGAGCTTAGGTAAAATTGGTGTTAGTAATAAGATTGCAATCAGGGCATTGGTAAGGATAATAGAAAGCACACAGGACGAAACACAAGATACCCTTTTGAAGGTAGGCAATCCTGCTTTTTGGCAAGCAATTGGAAGTTTAGGAGAGATTGCCGACGGTGATGAAACTGCGATTTTAATACTAGTCAAAATAATAGAAACAACTCAAGATGAAAGTATCTTTTCTCTAACAACTGAAAGTCTAGGAAAAATCAGTATAGGCAATGAAACTGCAATTAAGGCATTGGTGCGAGTGATAGAAACAACTCGAAACGAAACCGTTTGTTGTAGTGCAGCTGAGACTTTAAGTACAATCGGCACCGAAAATGAGCTTGCAAAGCAAGCATTAATATGTTTACTAAAAATTGCTCAGGATGAACTCACTCGCCTATACGCAGCCTATAGCTTAGGTAAAATTGATCCGGTAAATGAGATAGCTATTCGGGCATTAGTGCATTTACTGGAAACAACTCGAAGTGTTTATGTGTATTTAGTCGCAGCTCTTAATTTAGGTTTAATCGATCCAGATAAAAAAATAGCAGTTTCTTCATTAGTACAGATTTTAGAAACAACTCAAGATGAAGCTATCTTTCTTACAGCAGCAGAAATACTATGTACAATCAATCCTAGTAGTAAGATAGCAGTTTCTTCATTAGTACAGATTTTAGAAACAACTCAAGATGAAGCTATCTTTCTTACAGCAGCAGAAATACTATGCAAAATCGATCCTAACAATAAGACAGCAATCCCGACACTGCTTAAGATTTTAAAAGTTACTAAACCGGAGAAAAAATCCTATAAAACTGCATCAGATGTCTTAATAAAAATTGGCGTTGGAGATAAAGTAGCCATTCAAGAATTAGCGTGTATGCTAAACGCACCTAGAGACTGGGATAATTTTTCAACCGCATTAAAAAATTTAAGTGCAGTCGGCGTTGGTAATGAAACAGCATACTATTTACTACTAGAAATCTTGAAAACCAGCCGGAGTATTACCATCCAGCAAGTGGTGGCAAAGAATTTGAATAAAATCAATGCTATTGGTGATATGACAACTCTAGCACTTGTGCGCTCTCTGCGTCGTCGCACCCTAGCAATAAAAGAACTCTATCAACTTATGGTGAAATGTGCTGAAACCAAACCTTATAGAGATTTTTATCAAGTATTCAGATCATACCCGTGGACATATTGGATTTACAGAAATTTAGAGCTGCTTTGTGTAATGATCAAGCGTTCCCCACTTGAGTTTTACTTCAGGGTTTTTAATTTTTGGGAGTATTGACTTATGGTATTGTCGTTACCCGTTAGCCACATGAGTACTTGGAAAGCCAGGATTGCCTAGCCCAAAACTCTTAATTCTCCATGATCGACAACCTTGACTTACGCAAAAACTTGATCGCTTTCGCTTCATTAAATGAAGTGTCGCCAAGATTTAGGAATTTTCCAACCTCTTCATCAGTCTACACAATTTCGTTATCAAAACTCTTTCCAAAAGCATAGATCTAATCCGCCTTTGTATAGCAGCGGAGAAAAAATGGTCGCTAAGGACAACTGTCCCATTTTTGAGGCTTGGGCTGATGGCAATAGGCAAGCTATATTACGTAAAATTAAGGATTTTCAAGATTGACTGTCCCATTTACAGGCAAGAGTGGGACAGTTCAAGCCAGCAAGTGTCCAATCGAAGTAATCCCTACAAGCTTTAGCATGTTGGCTTCTCAGCCTTAGCGACCAGAAATTCTCCATTGCTATACAAAGGCGTAATCTAAAAACTCACAAATTATCGGTACAGGCTTCTTTTATTAGTTGTTACTACTATTGGGTAGTAGATTTCATGACATCTACCTGCATCAAACGAGCTAGTTGTTTACCTCCCATATAAAACGACTCGACAGCTTTAATTTCATCATCTTCTAAATGCTCCAGCGATTTCCCTTGCTCTGAAAGTTCTTTTACAGTGCCATAATATTGCATCATATAATCAACATTTTTATCGTGTAACTGTCGCAGATACCTGATTTCAGACGCAGCTACTCCCATGCTTTTAATTGCTCCTGCCATCTGAACACAATATTTATCTACATCTGCTTCTAACTTTTGCACTTCAGTAAGTTTTCGTGCTGTTTCCTTCTTCTGGTTGACCAGACCGATAGCTAACTTAACTCCGACCACCGCAGCAAAAATACCAAATTGCGCTTTATCCACATTATTGATATTAGAAAAACCACCACGATTTAAAATATTTGAAATAGTTCTTCCGATTTGCCCTCCTAAGTTACCCATAGAAGACATCTCATCACTTATCGGCTTATACAACGATTCTCGTATATGCCTAGGCTGCATTGATTCAGGGAAAGTGTAATTCTCTGCTACCTTCAGCTCCTTTGGCTTGGGTATCTTATCTTCTATGAGGGCAAGCTTTTCCTTAAATGGTCGAATAGCTGCCTCGTAATCTTTCATTACCCCCTTATGTAACTTTTCTCGATAGACACGAAGCTGGTCTACGTCATCGTTAACAACCATTACCGAATCATCAAGTGCTGACTTTGTTACCTCATAACGCTTCTGGATAGCTGCTGCCCACCGAACAGGATTTTTCTTCTGGGCATAGTCACTAAGATCTTCTAAATCAGTGGAAGGATTAAAAGTGAAAAGGTTAGGACGGTTTCGTGCTTCGACAAGTGTTCTTTGTCGCTCAACAATCGCTCTTTTTTGTGCTTCTGCGATCGCCCTTTTGCGTGCTTCTTCTTGACGTTTCTTTTCAGCTTTCTTTCTCTGATTTTCTGAATATAAAATTAAAGCAATTATTGCCGACGTAAATATAGCCCAGAAAAAAGCCGAAGATGAGCCAAGTAAGCTTCCAACAAGACACATCAGCACAACAATTGCTAATATAAACAAGCCGCCATATATTAAGCATCCCCTCATTTTCAGTTACTCCAAAATCTCTCTATAAATCTAAAACTTTTGATTTTGAGAAGGCTATTTTCATCAGGTGTAACAACTCGATAAAAATTTATATCTATAAATTTATCCTCTATAAAACTAATCCAAGCTCAAGCTGTAACAACTATTCATTCTCCTCGATTTTGAAAACCGCACTCCCAGAATTTGCTTGATTGAACTTATTCATAACTAGACTTACTCTCCCTTCTAACCTGTCAGATACGCGCTCATGAAACTTATCAGCAAATTCATATTGTCCCTTTCTTATAAGCTCCTGCACAGCATCCATCGTTCCTTCAACAAAAACTTTTAGTCTATCTATATCTGCTAGCAAATCTTTCTCAAGCATATCTAACTGACGCGAGAGTTCAGTCATTTCTTTAGTAGCTATCGTTCTAATTTCAAGTCTTTTTGTTTCTTCCTGTTCTACAACTATATGGTACTCTTCTACAACTTTCTTGTACTCTATAACCTCAGAAGATAGGTCTATAACTCGATGTAATAATCCAGCATAGTGAACAATGTCTGAAACGGGTGAAATATCCAAAAATTGATTGTTTGGAATGCGTTGAAGCTGTTCATCCATGACACTTTACCTTGTAGTTTAACGAAGCCTCTCTACCAGAGTAGCCGAACACACTCTTCGGTGCTATCGCTGCGCCACCACCTACGCAAATTTGCATCAACACCTTGGTAGATGCGTTCTGCGCTCCGCGCAGTAGGGAAGCTATCGCCAATGTGAACCTCTCCTCAAGTAATTTGCCCAACATTGGTGTTAAACTTGCCATCCTGAGACACCGATTGCACTACACTATCGGTTAGTCGCAGCGATCGCCGCAGCATCTCTAAATCTTGTTCAGTCTGCTGGTGCTAAGTAATCCGCTCTAGGATGGCACTAAGTTCATCAGGAGTCATCATTGCAGAAAGGGTGGAGCGAGCCGCCCATCAATCGTCAAGAATCGGAACAATAATGCACCTCTAGCCGATCATAACCAACAGATTCTCGGCCGAGTATTTGCTGGATTGACCCTCAATCGTTTCGGCTTCTCGTCGTTTGAAAAAATCTGGATACAGCCTCAACCGCTGTGTATTCAGATTAATAGCTCAGTTAAGCCGAGTGGGTGCGGACAATGGCTCCTCCCGATGACCTCAGTGGAATTTTAGACCGCATTGCCAACGGGGAAGAAACCGAAGGCGATCACCAACTGCTGCGGCAATTACTCCGGGAGCAACAGAGTCAGAGTGTGGTGCAGCTCGGCAAGTACACGGTTAACCTGGGGCAGGGGCGGGAAATTCAAGTGGGCGATCGCATTTACCAGGGTGCGGATGCGGAAACGATTAAAACGGTGATTCAAGACGTTCTACAGCATCCGCCCGTTGTGCGATCGCAACTGACACCCCAGGAATATCGGAATCGACAGGCTTTACTCAACAAGGTCAAAAACTTCTGGGTTCAGGGCGTGCTGGAAACGTCTCTGCATCATCAGGTTATCATTCAACTCGGTTTAGAAGACCGCTCCAATGTATTGGCAACGCCCTGGATTTTGGTTGTGGAGACAGCCGATCATACTCAAACCATCTTATCCGAAGGCACAACAGTCCTCAACTTGTTCGATCGACTCGGCACTGGACGCACGCTGCTGATTTTAGGAGAGCCAGGGGCAGGCAAAACAATTACCTTGCTCCAACTTACCTGCGAACTCATTGCGCGAGCCGAGCAAGACATGGATCATCTGATTCCCGTAGTGTTCAACCTCTCGACTTGGAGCAGTAAAGGGCACAGTCTTGCCGATTGGTTGGTAGCAGAATTGAATACAAAATATCAGGTACCCAAGGCGATCGCCAAACCCTGGGTGACCCAACAGCAACTCCTCTTGTTGCTGGATGGTTTGGATGAAGTTCGAGCTGAATACCGAGATGCTTGCGTAGTTGCCCTCAACCAGTTCCAGCAAGCCCACGGGACGGAAATGGTAGTGTGCAGCCGCATCAAGGACTACGAAGGGCTTTCCCATCGCCTCACGGTGCAACGGGCAATTTATTTGCGATCGCTCACTCCAGAACAAGTTGATGGTTATTTGAACAGCCTCAACACTGACCTGATGGGGTTGAGAGAGCTATTGGCAAACGATGCCATCTTGCAAGAACTGGCGCGATCACCACTGATGCTAAACATTCTGGTACTGGCTTACGAAGGTATTAACCTTGAAGACTTACCAAAAACCTCTGTAGAAAACCATCACCAACGGCTATTTAACACCTACATCAATCGCATGTTAAAGCGACGGGGAGCCGATAGACGCTACTCACCCACGCAAACCATCCGATGGTTAAGCTGGCTAGCCCAACAACTACAGCGTTCCTCCCAAACCATCTTCTTGATTGAGTGGCTCGATCGCCGTCGGCTGCAAACAGCTAGAGAACGATGGATTTATATCATTATGAGTTCGCTCATCGTTAGCTTTGCATTGGCATGGACTGTTGTTGTGAGTATGGGCTTCGGTCGGCATTGGCGCAGCATCGGGCTATCGTTTTGGACCGTGTACAGTTTCTTTAATATATCGTCAGCTTGGGCTGTGATGAAGATTGAACGAATGCATCCTGGTTCCCGCCAAAGTTTCCTGCAACGGTTGGTGGACAGCGTATGGGTTGGGCTAGGGGTTGGACTTATTCTGGGGACGGTCGCTGGAATTGAGAAAACCCCTCAGGTTGGTCTGCTCATTGGTGTGCTGACATGGCTGACCCTTGGATTGCTTGATTGGTGGATGGGTGGAGAGATTGGTCAGAGTTATTCCAAACCTGTAGAGGCGTTGAGAGGGTCATGGACGAATGTTAAGAACTATATCTTGTTTGGGTTAATTGGTTCTACACCGTTTGGATTACTGCTAGGACTAACGGGAATATTGGGGCCAACACCTATTCATGGGTTGTTATTAGGTATGTTGGGAGGTGTCATTCTGGGACTATTTGGCGGTCTTCGTTCAGGTACTGAAGTGGAGACGCGAACCATCCCTAATCAGGGAATTTGGCAGTCTGCAAAAACATGGGTGATCATTTCGATCGCAGTTTCTTTGAGCCTTTCTCTAGGGATTTATTTGTTTGATTCGTGGCTAACGATTCCCCAGTATTGGGGATTGTTCTGTGGGTTATTTGTCGGATTGCTGACAGGTGGAACGGCTTGTCTTGTCCACATCAGCTTCCGAACCGTGTTTTATTTTCACCAACATATGCCCTGGAATTATGCCCAGTTCCTAGATTACTGTTGCGATCACATCTTCCTGCAAAAAGTTGGAGGTGGTTATATTTTCATCCATCGCTTGCTGATGGAGCATTTTGCAGCTATGCAGTTTGAGGAGCGTGGAAAGTGAGAGGCGATTCCTGCGGATAGCTTTGCTTCACGCGCCTGTTGTACTAAGTCATCAACTGACACTAATTGAGGTGTAGGAGCTTGATTCGTGGATTGAAGCTTTTGGAAGATGTGCTGTGCGAGCGATTGAATTGCTTGGTCATTCAGCCACTGGAGGAGGAGTAAAGGGGTTAGTCGAGAGAGAGATGCTGATAAGTCGGTAAACTTTCGAGCAAGTAATTAATGTAATCTTCCAACTGCTCGATGCCCTCCTTGGGCAGTCGCTCAGGTTGAATAGTTTTCAATTTTTCAAATGCAGCTTTATAGAGCTTTTCTTCAAGAACAACAGGCGTTTCTGGTGTCTCAAGACTGCCAGTTCTTCCCCATTTCAAACAATGAATGAGCCGCTCTATAAACTGTCTGATGGATAAATAGAATATTCTGATTTGCTTTGCCGTAGCAGCATCTCTGATTTTAGGATATGCATTCAATGCCTCTTGACCTATCATCTGAGTCAGGCTATCTATATGTTGCTCAAGCCAATCAGCGACTTCTTTACCCTGTTCCAATTCCAGTTGAAATTGGGTGAGTGCATCAAGTTGCTCTTGCATACCAATTTGAGTAATGGTCTCAATTAAATGATTCTGCTGTGATGCGCTCAATTCTTGGAGCTTGGCATCAATTTCTTGGATAACTCGCTGAAGCCGCCTATAGGCTTCATCTGAAGCTTGCTCGTAAAGTGCTTCTTTCGACTCTTCAGCACTACGCTGAATCGACTCAACTTCTTCTTCTTCAACACTACGCTGAATAAACTCAACTTCTAGTGCATTTAGGTCTTCGTAGCGTTGAGCCTCTGCAAGTAAGGAGCCTCGCAACAAGGCACTTTTATCTCTTCCTCGTGCTTGCCAATCCTCTGCTGCTACAGCTAGACGCCATCGGCGTCTCAGGTTAATTCGTTCGTCTTCCAGCCATTCCACCAGTCGAGGCCAGTTGCGTATCAAAGCTTCGTGGGCAACCTCAACTTGGGCATCATCAGGCGTGTCGCCTTCCGTCAGGCGTACTAGCCGCGCTTGAATCAACTTGTCCAGCACTCGGTCAACGCGATCACGTGCTTCACCTGCCTGGTACAGTGTTTTACGCTGGATGCGGTTGCTAGTGACTTCCAACCCTTCAGTGGGTCGAACCATCCGCAATAGGATACGTTTGACCGTCACCTGCTCTTCAGGAATTAGCTGCTCGTAAAACTCATCCGCACTACGAGCCAGTGCCTGACGACCGCCACCTAAACGTTTATAAGTTTCCCACGTAACTCGATTGCGCTCCCGGTTATCCCACAGCTTCAGCAAGGTAAACTGCAACAGTGGCAGTGCTGCTGGTTCGCCCAAAACATCCTGAAGCAACGCCTCAACCAGCCCTTCTTCAAATTTAAAACCCACTAACTCGGCGGGTTTTTCAATCGCCTCCCGTAGTTCGCTGGCATCCAGTGCTGTCACCCGTACCTGAGCCTGCTCAAACAAGTCCTTGAAAACTGGCACGAGTGCCACTTGCCTCTCAAAGTCAGTTCGCATCGTGAGGATGACAGTGTGCCTGACACCTGGCGACTGAATCAAACCGATGAGGTTGTCGATGAACGCCTGACGCACGTTATCCTCACGGCATAGCGTGAACACTTCCTCGAACTGATCTACGACGAGGACACTCGGTCTGTTGCCAAAGTCATTGCTCAGTTTGGTTAAATGGTTAGAGTCTTTCTGAAAGCTCTCAACTTGCTGCTGGAGCCACTCAGTACCACTAACATCACGAAATTGGCTGAGTCGAGCGAGGTTTTCCAATGGATTTACTCCTGGCACCATCGGCGAGTAGTAGTGCCAGTTTTCGCTGCCTGACAGCCCACCTGCCTTCAGCTTTGGTAAGAGTCCGCCTAACACCACTGATGACTTACCGCTGCCAGAAGAACCGACGACGGCTAATAGACGGTTTTCCTTGAGGTGATTAACCAGTTTCTCTAAAAGACGTTGGCGTCCGTAGAAGAGGTTTGACTTTTCCTCCCGGAATGCCTCTAACCCCAGGTAAGGACATTGCGCATCATCCAGTTCTGGAGCCAATGCCGAGTCAAATTCAGCTAAGGTAGCATCGGGGGGTTCGCGCCCAGCACGGTACAATATCGCTGACCAGTAATCTAATAAACTTTGGCTAGCCCATCGGTCTTCGTCGGTGTCTAGCAGCGCACCAGTAGCTCGCCCCCGGTAAATAAATTCCTCCATCTCTGCCAGCAACTTGGTTGTACTGCCACTCTCGCGATGGCGTTTGAGGAGTTCGCTATGAGCAGACCGCAAAGAGGATAACGATGGAAAGCTGATTGCATCATCATTCGTACTCTTGAGCTGTTTCTCATCACTAATGCCGATAGACACGGGGCTGGCTTGCTGTTCATTATTAGCATCAGCAATTAATTGACCTTCTAAGCGGTCTTCTTCGCTCAAATTTAGTAGTCGCTTGCTACTCTCATCTGCCCCAATCAGGAACTCTTTATTAGACTGTTGTTGCTCTAGTAGAACTCGAACGTTTTCAAAGACTTGGGCGTTTTCCAAAGCCATCCCAGCTTGAATATTAAAAGCCCGCATCAACTCTTCATCTGAGCTAGTAAAATGGCCTTGGTGCTTGTTAATCAGTTGAATCACGCCGATTAATTCGTTAGCTGAATTCAACACTGGTAGACAGAGAATATTGCGGGTCACATATCCCGTCCGTTGATCGGTACTGGGATCAAATCGGGTATCTTTGTAAGCATCCGGGATATTCAGCACCAGACCTGTGGAGACCACATAGCCAGCAATGCCTCGGTTAGCGGGATTGCGGATTTCCATAAGCGTTTCCCCATCTGCCGTAGCTACCTTGCTCCATAGTTCATCCGTCTCTTTGCTCAGCATAAACAGAGTACTGCGATCCACCTGCATCAATTCGCGAGCCTTCTCCATGACTAGACGCATTGTTGCTTCTAAATCTCGACTCTGACCCAACGATGCTGTTGCCCTTAGAAGCGCATTGGTTCCCGCTTGGTTGCGAGCCGCCATTTGGAAGGATTGGCAGCTTTCTAGGATAATGCCGATGGAAGCAGCAAAGTCACGAAAGCTTTCTTCATCGTTGTTATCGAAGGGGATATTTCCAACTTTGTTCATTAGCTGAACGACAGCCATAACTTGGTCTTTACTACTCAAAATCGGCATACACAGAATGTTGCGTATTTGGAAGCCTAGCTGTCTTTCCAACTCGGAGTTAAATAGCTGATGGCTAGAGGCATCTGGAATGTTGAGATACTCACCAGTAGTAGCAACATGGTCTGCTATGCCAACATTGATAGGAGTACTGGTTTCTATTGACTTTTGGGTATTACCTTGAACAATTTTCGACCTCAGTTGACCTCGATCGCGATCAACTAAGAAAATAGTGGTGTGTTCGGCTTGGAGAATTTGACCAATTTTTAGCGCGATCACCTCTAGAAGTTGATCCAACATCATCTCTAGGGCTTCGTTGCCGATCGTGTCGATCGCCCGCAGATATTGCTGAAATTCGGCGGTGATGAAGTCCAACAAGCAGATAAATTCGGTTACAGTTAGGTCTTCGACTCGGTGAGTCAGAGTGCTTGTCCGATTGAGTTGGGTTAACTGAGTCAGTGCAGCCAGAATGCTACCGACGTTAGAAAGTGTCATGGTAAAGATGTACCCGCCTTGTTAGACTTAACAGGACTACCAGAGTTACTCATCCAATCATCCTCAGCACAGATGCTAGGGGTTCACCAACTATCCGCAAATTGCCGCACAATCGCTTCAGCTCCACGTCAACTCGGTAGAAGCGATCGCCTGCACGCCTGCGGTAACTGCGGAAGTACCGTTTGACTTTGGCAGGATTTTGCCCTGCGATCGCGCTGTCCAAATTCTCACTATCTTTCTTAAACGATAGCGCCCATTCATCTATGCTACTGCTGTAGAGCGACTCTGCCATCGCTTTCAAATCGAGCCAGGACATTTCCAGTTCAAAAATATCCTGTTCCAGATTGGCTTCGATTCGGCGTAGTTCTAAATCGAGTTCCTGCCAGTCGTTGTGAGTGCGAACGAGAACGGTTAGGCTGCGCTCTAGGTTAGCGAGAGCCTCGACACCGTCTTTGAACTGGCTAGCTTTCTCTGGATCAAGTTCGCAATGTGTCAGATTGTCTCGCACGCAGGTCATCGCCTTCACTAGGGCAGGCAGGCGTAAGGCGCGTGCTGCCGTATTCAGGCTCGTATTGATTCGTGAAGGCTGGATAGCTAGCACTCGGTTAATGAGCCAGACAGCCCTCTTGAGCTGCCGCGTATCAAGGTTCTCAATGGCTCCGCGTAACTCTTCGGGGGTTCGCTCAAGGTCTTTTATCCACAGGGTTTCATTGGTAGCTAGGGTTCCCCGAACCGCAACTTCTCGCACGTCGGTCATGATTTGCTGAAGCGTTAGCTCATAATCCATGAGGATGTCCAAAGCTGTCTCGTCATCTGGAAATCGTCTGGCTTCCTGGACAATACCGCTGTAGCACTGGAACTCTAGCGTATGCAACAGGTCATGCAAGTCTTTGTAGTTGCCTACAACATCGATTTGTTCGCACACAGCCTGAAAATCGGTGCGGAAGGCAACTACAGCAGCACGCACTTCAGGCGCTGCCATCAATTCAGTCAGGGCATATAAGCCGTTGCGAACAGACTGGCTATTATATCCATACGGAAGTGATTGCAGCTCGTCTTGAATAATTTTTCTAATTGTTTCAGCATCTGCTCCTTTGTAGATGCGATCACCAATCTGAATATCCTGCCCCTGTCCGACGTTGATGCCGTATTTGCCTAGCTGCAACAAACTCTGGTGATCGCTTGAACTCAGTAACTGACGTAAGGCAGCTATGTCAGCTTCAACGTGCTTACCACTGGCAATGCGATCGAGAATGTTGCCTAGCTCATCAGAAGTCATTGTCTACTAGGAGCTTCATGCTTGTTCCATACTAAACCGCCTACCAACTTCGCCCTTCAAGCCTCTCTTGAGCTTCTTCACGTTCAATATCTGTTTGAAGCACCTGCACTACTTGCTGGGCAAAAACCCAAACCTGAAGATTTTTATCCTTCAAACCAAGCGCGTAGGCAGCAAGGTCAAGAACTTCCTGGAACACCCGTTTTATAGCTTCGGCACTTGCACCTTGATAGATGCGATCGCCAATCTGAACATTCTGCCCATGTCCAATTCTGCCCATGTCCAATATTGACGTTATACTTTCCCAACTGCATCAGGCGTTGATTCTTACCTAACCTGAGTTCGGGTTAAGCAGAAGGGAGGAAAAACGCATTGATATTGAGAGAGGGCTTCTTGGGCTGATGGCAATAGGCAATTAATCCACAGACCAAATTCACCAAGAAATTGACCGGACTGCGATGCCTAGAATGCTCAATGTGAGAGATGTTTTTCAATTGGAAGGGTAATTGTCTCAATTATGGAGCGTTTGCGGATAAGCAGCTTATCTATCAGCGGCATTAGCTTATTTTTCATATTGCGCTTCGGCTTAGTAATTAGTTGAATCCCCATCTGGGTTAACATCTGCTCAAACAACTTTTGCGATATGTAGCCTCGGTCAGCCACCACCTTACCCGACAACCCTTTAAGTAGAGTCAGCACAGGCTTACGGTCATCTATATTGCCAGCAGTGACAGCGATATTCAGCAGTTCCCCTTGGTCATTACAAATCAGATGTAGTTTAAAGCCGAAGAACCAATCTACAGAAGTCTTACCCCGCCTGCCGATATCCTTGAACACCTTGTGGCTTTTGATTCGTCGGTTATGACAGACCGCAATCTTGGTCGAGTCCATTACAGACACACCTGTACACTGACCAAAACAACTGTGTAGATAGATACTTAAAGGCATGACTTGTGGAAGGCATCCATTCTACAAAGCGTTGATAACTCACCAACTTGGGAAAGGCTGCACTCCACTGTCCATGTACCTTCTCTTGGTAAAACGCTTTAAAACTCCGGTAATGAGATTGATGAAATGCCATCTCGATGGTCATAATTTCGCTCAGGCACAGTTGACGATGGCGGTGGCGATGTTTGAGTGCATCCCTCATCAGTTGTTTATGCCACAAAGGTTCAAAAAGAAGGCAGAAATCATCGACAGAGCAAAAAAGTTCTTCTAGACTAAGCATGGGACGAGCCTGTAAAGCTGTTGTGTGATGACTTTTAGCTTACTCGCTTGTCCCTTCCTTATCCCGAACTCAGGTTACCTACAATCAAGATATGGCGAAGCAATAGAAGATCGGCTTCAGCGTGTTTTTCTGCAACAATGCAATCAACTATGGCAAGTTGGTCATCAGATGCAGTAGCGGCTGCCAACCTGTAATGGAATACCATGTGAAGCAAGCGCTTTAGCCAATGGAACCTTTGACCAAAAATGATCTGTATGCTGAAGATTCCTTCTGCTTCAGCAATCATGGTAGACCAATAAGGGTAAAAACAGACCAGTAAGATGGATCTTTATACTTCGTGTTTGTCTCGCTATCTGGTGTGTTCATTGTGTCTAGCATTGCTTGACGAAGAGCTTGAGCTTTGTCTAGCTTTTTTTTGTACCAGTAGTGGTAGAACCTAGTCATTAATACTTTCGTTGACTTGTCATTCACCTTCCTAAGAGAAACGACCACGCTAGGAGTTCCAGCAGCAATTAAAGACCGAGACAGACCAATCACACCATCTCCGGTCAGTCGTCCCCCTCCAGTATCGCAGGCACTTAGGACAACTAGCTCAGCTTTGTCTAGTCTCCTGTCTTCCTTATCTTTCATATCAAAGATTTCACTAGCAGTGAGCCAACTATCATTAGGTTTGTCAGTTTCAGAAGATTCAGCCAGAGCAATCGCTCCTGGAACTGCTTCTTCTTCGCAACTATCCAGTAAGCCATGAGTCGCCAGATGAATGATTCGCGCTTGAGGCAACTGCTGTTTAACGGCTGCTTCGGTTGCTTTGTCATCTATCAAGACCTTGGCAGGGGAAAGACCCAGAATTTTAGCAATTTCTGTTGCTTCCTCGGCTGCTTTGGGTAAATCCTTCAGTGGGTAATCTTTAGAACAAAATTGTCTTGAACTTTTTTTAAGCTCTTTGACGTACTTTTTAATACCTACAATTAAAATGTCCTCAGCTTCGCGATTAGGCTTAATGTTTTGTTTTTGAGTACGCCGTTGACTCAAAATCTGAATAGCTTGAATAGAGGGGGCAGTCAAAATCGTGTGTTTTTGGATTAGGTATTTTTCATTAAAGGGATTTTGCAAGGCGGCAAAAGGAACGAGGAACAGTGTCCCCTGAGGGACAAAAATTACTTTTTCATCTTCTTTTGTTGGAAGTAGCTCATCAATTGGTTCAATTAGGAGATTATAGTAAGCCTGGAGTATTTCTTTTCGTTTTTCTTGTTCGGAACCAGGTACGGGTGCCTTATTAGGGTTATCAGCGCCACGATCCCAAGCAACTACAAGATCGCGCCAGTCATCTACTAAATTTTGTGAACCTTGCTGTCTAGTATTACTCTGATTATTTAGCTCTTTTTTTAAATTATTCAGATCGTTAGTTCTAAACTCGACTTCTCCTGTTGGCTTAACAACCCATATATAGAGAGGTTTACTGTGGTCAAGAATAGAATTCTCTACTATAGAGTAGACTACTAATGTAGCTTTTTGCTCAAAAGCAATTTTCTTGATTTCTTCAATATTAATAGCCTTAGATATTTTTTGATTACCATTCAATTGATTTATTAACAAATCCAAGAAGGCTTGCGCCCTTCCCTGCTCAGCAATTTCTAGTGCCTGCTCATTCTTATCTTTGCTAATTAAGATTTGTTGCAGATTGAGATAGGCGGTTTGCTCGGTATCGAAAATGAACACCTTCTCCGTATCTGTCAATCCCTCCCGTAGAGATTTACGCACTTTTATAGCTTCTTCTATGTTTGTTTTAGCTTCGTCAAATTTACCTGATTGAAAATGCGTGACTCCCAAGAGATTTAATGCATTACCCTGACCAGGGTAGTCCAGAGTATTATGAGAGATTTCTAGATATTTATTAGCATGTTTAATACTTTCAGAATAGTCCTTGAGAGAAAGGTAAACATAAGCTAGTCCACCATAAGCAGCTCCCTCTAGCCGACTGTCTTTTATTGCTCGTGCAATATTTAACCGGTTGTTTAGGTATTTAATTGCTTTATCAAGGTCATTTTGTTTTTTCTCACATTTCCATAAATGGTGGTAAACGCTTCCCAAACTTCCCCAAGCAATTGCTTCTCCTCGGGGATTGCTAATTTCTTGAGCAATTTTCAAGTGCAAATTATGGTACTTTATTGCTTCAGTGTAGTTTTCTCTTTTTTTATTGCATTTTTCTGTTGTTTTATCTGCTCTATGTTCTGCCCGAGCATAGTAAGCATTGCCCAAACCGCTGAAAGCATCACCCGCTAACTTAAGGGATAACTTAAAATCTTCAAGCTCTAAAGCAATTCTCAAACGCTCATTATGTTTTTTGATTGCTGTTTCATAGTCTCCCAATTTGTGGTAAATACTTCCCAGTTCGCCCTCAGCAACTGCCTGCCCTTGAAGATAGTTAATTGTTTGACTAATCTTCAAGCTCTGTCTATAATAACCGAGTGCTTCGGCGTAGTTTCCCATCAAATCGTAGGCATTTCCTAAACTACTTAGAGCAGCGGATTCTTCCTGTGTATCTTTAATATTTTGAGCAATTATTAAACGCTTTCCATGATAGTGTATTGCTTCTTTGTAATTCGCTAAGTCATGATAGACTCGACCTATCTTTCCAAGAGCAATCGCCTGTTTTGCTTTGTTTAGCTCTTTTTGGTAGAGGTTTAATGCCTCATTAAAAGAGCTGATAGCATCATTATATTGAAACTTTTTGTATAATTCATCTCCCCGAATCAAAAACTGCTCTGCCTGGTTGGAAACCTCATCGGTTTTATTGTGAGTTGGACTTGGACTTTGATCTGAATTTTGGGTGGGTGATGATCGAAGGTAGAGAATGGAAAAAAACAGCCCAATTATAGTTAGGCTAGCAAAGATTAATAAAAGCCGAATGTTAGGTTGTTTAGGATACATATAACACCAACTTATCCTTCCGTCATTTTCTCAGCATTTATTAGTTGATGCATACTTTCATAGAGTTTAATAGTGTCTGGATGCTCTGCACCAAACTTTGTCTCAAGGATTGCTAATCCTCGTAGGTATAACGGTTCTGCCTCTGCATAGCGTCCCTGCAAAGCATAAAGCTCAGCCAAGTTTTTTAGGGTAAAAGCCAGGTAATGGTGTTCAGCTCCCAAAAGCTTTTCCACTATTACCAAGACTTGCTTATAAAGTTGCTCTGCCTCTAGCTGACGACCCTGCTTATTGTAAATAAAAGCCAGATTATTTAGGTTAGCTGCTACATTGAGATGCTCTTCCCCTAGCAATCGCTTATTTAGTGTTAGTGCCTGTATATATAGAGATTCAGCTTCGGTATACCGTTCTTGAGTCCTGTAGAGCTGTGCTAGGTTATTCAGAATCGTAGCAACCTCGATACTTTCTTCTCCTATCGTGCGTCTATATAGAGTGATTGCTTGATTAAACAGGAACTCTGCTTCTGTGTAACGCTTCTGAGAGACGTAGAGGTATGCTAGGTTATTAAAGCTCTCTGCCACATCTGGATGCTCAGAGCCTAACAGGCGTTGTCTCACTTCCAGTGCCTGCCTGTATATCTCCTCTGCCGCCTTATATCGCCCTTGATCGTGATAAAGAACTGCTAACTTATTCAAGCTGTCTGCCACTTGGGGGTGTTCTGCTCCCAGCAAGTTTTGTCTCATCTCTAATGCCTGTTGATACAAAGGTTCGGCTTCTGGATAACGACCCTGAATTCTGTAAATAGATGCTAGACAGCTAATGCTATTTGCCACGTCAAGATGTTCCGAGCCAAAGCGTTGCTCAGTCTGGTTCCAGCACTGCTCGTACCAATCGGCTGCTTGTTGATAGAACCCCTGCCCTCTATAAAACCTGCCCAGACCCTCAAAAGGCTTAATCAAATCCTTGTCACTTAAATAGTGATTCAAAGTCGTGGCAGCTTGGGCAACATGGGGCATGGCAGGAGCAAGTTCTATAACCAAGTCGCGGGTCGGGATTTCTGGAATTTGCTGGGCAACAGCTACCATCGCCTGACAGAACTGCTGTCTAAGTTCATCTGACTTAGCTAAACTGGCTTGCTTTGCCTGTAAGAATTCCCGAATGAGCTGATGCAGTTGATAAACGCCTGCCCCCTTACGCTGGAGTAGGTTCAGGTTAAGCAAGTTATCATCCCGCAGCTCTTCCAATTCGTCTAAGTCTTGCTCTGGCAGACACGGCTCGACTAACGACCAAGGGATGGGGGCTAGGGCAAACAAGCTCAGTAAACAACTTAACTGTTTTGTTGGCTCATCTAGTATCTCCCAACTCAGTTCAAAGGCAGCGGCAACTCCCAAAGATGCAGTCATGTCGGCATCAGGTTTAGAGAGTGATCGCTCATCCAATCTCTTCTTCTCCAACCGTTGCTGCATTTCTGCCAGAGAAAGGTCAGGTTTGCGGTCAAGATAGCGCCCCACCAGCTCCAACCCTAGGGGTAAGTATCCTAACCAAGCACAGAGTTTTTTGGCATTATCCAGTTCTTTCTGGATGCGCTCTGCTCCTACCAACGATTCCAGAAGTGCTAGTGCTGCTGACTCATCTAGCACGTCAATTTCCAACTGTTTGACCGATTTGCCCAACCGCAGGCGGGTGGTCATTAATACTTTAAACCGGGATTCAGCAGGGGGCAAGTAGGTTTTAATGACTTCGTAGTCCGTGACATCATCGAATATCGCCAACACCTCACCCGCTGCCCAATGCGTCCAGCAGAATCCTACCTGACCCGTTAAGTCCAAGTCTTCAGGAGGCTGAAGCTGGAGGCGCGATCGCCCAAACTGGACAATCTGAGTGCCTACATTCAACCCCTTCGCCCGTAACCAGCAGATGCCACCTTGATAGGTTTGCTTGCTGGAGAGAGCATATTGCAGTGCCAGTTCGGTTTTACCGATGCCCCCCATCCCTGCGATCGCAGACACCGCTACCCGTTCATTCTCCTGAAGCTGCTGGTGCAAAGTTTCCAATTCTCGCTCCCGACCAACAAACTGCACGACCCCACTGCGGGGTAAGTTCTCAGGAATTCCAGTCAGTTTAGTGTTGGGCTGAAGTGCCTGTAAAGCGTCTTGTAAGATTTCCTTGATAGCTTCGGCATCGGCACCTTGGTAGATGCGATCGCCAAGGTGAACTTCCCCTCCAGTTATTTGCCCAATGTTAGTGTTAAACTTGCCATCCTGTGATATCAATTGCAGCACGCTGCCAGCCATGCTAAGGGATTGGCGCAGCTTGGCAATATCCTCCTCATCCCGCCGACCTCTGAGAATACTGTCAAGGATTGCAATGAGTTCATCCTGCTCGGTCACGCCACTCTTGCCTAAATATAGGGTGTATCATCTTTACTTCTTCTAGGACGATGGCAACTGCTAATAACCATCTCCAATTCTGAAGTTACTGGCTCGCTCGAAGTTTAAGTTTACTTCTCTATGCTGCGTCACGTTCTGGATAATTTCAGTACTATCTTTAGCGATAGGAGCTTGGCTAGACCCGCTGGGTGCAGTCCCGACTCTCGACTCAACTTCAGCACCGTGAGCCTGATGCACGTTACGACCAGAACCAACATAGGTGTTGTATTTACCTTGCTGGTTCACATTCTGATGCTGCCAAAATCTGAATATTCTGAGCATTTGTTAACGATGAGCGGCTAAAAACATCTATATTTCATCATATTTAATGTATTTTCCTAACTGGCAGAGATTGGCTCTGAAAAAGTTCAAAGGTGCTCATCTTCTCCAATACTGAGGTTATTGGCTTGCTCAAAGTTTAAGTTCTTATCTCCAGACTGCTGCACGTTCTGGATAATCCGAGTACCATCTTTAGCGGTAGGCTGTTGGCTAGGCTTGCTGGGTGCAGTATTGGCTTTCGGCTCAACTCCAACACCGTGATACTGATGCACAGTGCTGCCAGAACCAGCATTGGTGTTGAATCTGCCTCGCTGATTCACATCCTGATGCTGGTCTACAATCTGAATATTATAAGCATTGTCCTTGGCGATAGGTTGGTTATTTGGCTTTCCGGATTCAGCTTCTGCTTCTTGACGCTTGAATAGATAGCCATCTTGGACGCGCATAAAGATGACGGGGGTGGCAAAATCGCGGTTTCGATACTGCGTATTAAGGGCAATCGTGCGACGACCGTTTTGGGCAGCAATATCAACTGGGTCACCCTGAGCTAACCGTTCATAGAAACGATAAGCAAAGCGGCTTGCTGTGACGTTTGAAACTTCGTACTGCATTGCTACAATCACGGGGATATTCTGCTGCACAATCTTGGAGGCAACGCCAACAAAAGCTTGCGAAGCAGACAGCATTCCACCCTCACACGCTTGCAACATCACAACTCCAGGACGGTGTCGATTAAACAACCCACCGAAGAAACTGGCATCAACCCATAATGCTTCGTCGAACATATCATCTACTAGAGCAATTTGCCCCACTTCCTCCCCTGCCTCATTCTTGAGGCGACCATGTCCAATGAAGTGAAAAATGTGGGGTTGTTGCTCTAGCACCGCATCAATTGCTTCGGGAGTGGCTGGATTCACAATTGGCAGCAGCTCAACACGATCTGATTGGCTATTCGCCAGTTTTTCTAACACTGCCTGCACTTTTTCATAGACAACTGACCCCAAATCAGAAGAACCTGTGGTTGCAGCGATCGCTAAGGCAATCTTCAGCTTTTCACCTTGGTTTAACTGAATCGGTAGGGCTGCCTGCCATTGGGCACGGCGGCGGGCGAAGATGAGGTTAGGATCGGTGCCCATCCAGATTTCACCTAAGTTGGCGTTTCCAGGTAAGCAGGTGAACTCCCAAGGCAATGCCGCCACATCAGGCATACCACGCTCATCGATATCTAGCTCAACCCGCAGCAGTTGCTTGTCCTTCTGCACAACCTGGTAGTAGAAGTTGACGAAATCCTGACGCAGCACATTATCAAATAGAACATCAAACAAAGCTTCTCCAATTGCGCGTGCCTTGCTGGAGTCTTTCAGCTCATTGTTGCAAGTCACTTGGAGCAATGGTGTAATTTCTCCCAACTTCTTATAGCTAAATACCCCAGACGGTTCGCCTATAGATTGATGTTGAGCATCCCACTTTTCCACCTGCACCCGCTCGTAATTAGCAACGCGAATGCGATAGGTGTAGTACGTCTTAGCCATAGGTCGCTGCCTCTCCAATCTGGTTTTCCGTACTACTTTACTTCAGCCCAACCCAAGCAACAATCAGCAAGAACAAAATCACAAATATCAGTGCATACCTCATTATTCTTATTTGTTTTTTTAAGTCACAATAAGCTTGTTGGGTTGAAGAGAGTTGTTGGTCAACTAAATATTGAATTTGTTTGGGCAAACCACCCAAATCATTTTTGATGTCATGGCAATTTTTTTCGACAAGACTCATAGAAGACTGAAGAGCTTGGATATGAGAATCATGAATGCTTAATCTATCTTGATATTCCAAGAGTTGAGATTTCATATCGTCAATTTTTATTTGATTTGCATCTCTAAGTTGAGTGAAACGCTGCTCAAAATCTTTTTGTGATTGCTGAAGTAGCTTTATTATGTCAGTTGATTCTGCATTAAATCGTGAAAATTCTGACACATGTTTCTTTACATCTTCCTTGAGCTGTTTGTGGATTTCAGCAAGATCTTCAAACTGGATTTGAATCTCTTCTAAGTCACTCAAAACTACATCTGCCCTTGAAAAACGGCTTCTTAGTTCTTGTAGCTCTTGCTCTATTCGCTCGAAATCCATAGTAAGATTTTCCATGACGAATTACTCCCCTAATTTCTGGTTAATTTGGTGGAAACGAGCTTTTAAACTTTTAGTGTTTTCTTGAAGTGAAATAGATTTATAAGCCAATTCTTCTAGGTGACCGATTTGCTGTAATAGCCAGCTTTTCCAATCATACTCGGCGTATTCTTGTCTAAATAGTTCAGCTAATAAATCAATTTTATCTAAATCTGTAGAGTAATTATCTACGTTAGGATTTAGAGGTTCTAGAAGCATGATATCAAATCTATTTTGGTCAATTAGCTTCAAAATCTCCTGTAGTTTGTTTGTGTGATGATTTTGCAATTTTTTCACTCTAGATCTAGGGTGAAAAGTGAGGTAAATGTTAATCAAGTTTTTTGTAATCAAAGCGTGACGCTCTAGTTCTGCGGTGCTGGATAATTCGCCTAATGCCGCAGATAAACTTTTGGCAATGGGTAAAAGATTGGTATCCGAGCGCATCTCTACAGCATTGCAGAATTGTCTGATCGCATCAGGGCTAGTTTCCTTGAGAGGAATATATAAGTGTTCGTCAGTCTCTAGCTGGCGTAGCCGTCGCCATAGCCCATCCGTCCTTTGTCGATTATCTTTAATCCTCAACCATTGCTGATACAGAACCTCGATGTGCAAGCTGCGAAGTGCCCGTCGTCCCAAGTTTTGGGTTAACTCGTAAGCCTTACGCTTCGTCTCTTCATGCTTGTTCAGAAGAAGGATTGCCATGATAGCAAACGCCGCATTAATTTCAGGTTTATATCGGTTTTGGTTCTCCCATTGTTTTGCAACTATTAGCTGGCTTTCAGGATCAGAGTTTCGCGCTGTCTGCCCATAGGTAATTCCGTAGGCATCGTTGAAACAATGACAGAGGAAACGCTCGAGATCATTGCTAGGATCGTTAACTAATTGTTCACTTTGCCGCCATCTTATGTATTGCCGTATTGATTGTCGCTGTAGTCCGGGTTCAGGAAGTTTCTCTGTCATCCAGGTGGGTAAGTCTAAATATTTTCGCTTCTTGCCAACCGGAACGACTGTAATTAACTCTGGACTACCTTTGATGTGCCATAAAACCTCAACAGGAAGCGTCTCTCCTGGTTGTAAGCGTTGGTGATCGTAAATTTCACAGTCTAGGATGACCTGAGTAGTCAAAGACTCCACTAGATATCGCTGCTTGTTCTCATCATTCGTTTCAACCTGTTTAACTACTTGCACGAATAGTTCCTGACCGATAGTCAGCTTTTTAGACTCGGCGTACACATCTGGCACAGCGAGCATCGAAATAATAGAAGTCCTGCCAACCTGACTCTCACGGGTGATGAGCTTACCTCTGACCTTGAATGCGCCCTTTGACTTAAACACATCGCGGAATTCTGGAACCGATAGAGTCGTCCAGGCAGCTTCCTGAATTGGGAACCAGTGCAGCGTTTTTGTCTCAATTGATTGACAAATTAATCCAACTTCTTCTTCGCCATTCTTTTGAAGGAGAATGTCTAACGATTCAACAAGTAGGTCTTGATTTCCAGAGTCATCGCTGAATCCTACCTTAATTTCGCCGTTTTGCTCTCGACGCAACCAAAGAGAAACCTGAGCTTGTTTAAGCTGTTCTGCTGCCACAGTGTAGAGGGATCGATCTAGTCCAGAAACAATCTGTCGCATGGGCAGGGTGATTAACCCACCACCACATCGCAACATTGCTGTGTACTGGTCAGGCAAAAGATCTACAAAACGAGCAAGGCTGATACAACCAGGTGGAATTAGCGCAGCGTCCTGCTGATGTCGCATTGAGAATAATAGGAGATGCTGATTTTCATTCCTGTCCAATCCTTCAACCGTCACTGGTAAAGCACCACCCGCCGCACGAACCCAATTTTTTAGCTGTTCTGAATCAAGGAAAGGTTTTCGCGGTCCCTGACGAATTAAGCAACCAGTAATTGGGTGACTTTTCCAAGCATCTGCCTCTTCCAGAGCGAGTACAGGTGTCATTATCTCAAAACCTAAAACGACGATCTTGTCTTGATCGTTGATGCCGAGAAACACAACATCATCACGGTTAGGATTGCGTTTAGGCTGACCCACGGCAATACCCCTCATATCATTTTCAGGAGTTAGGATCGCCATCTGCCAGTTTGGGTTTTGAGCGGTAAAGGGCAGTTTGAGTTTAAACTCTCCGTGACCAAGGGTGATTTCTCCTTGCTGTTCGTCTACAGACTCGACTGGAATGAAACAGCGGTTTGAACCGAGGGCATTCCGAACGCCTGGAATCCAGTTTTTGAGAGCTATCCGATCGATGGTCAGCGGCTCGGTTGAGACAAGTTCAAGCTCAACTCGATCGCCTGGTGCAAACCCCTGCCAGTACATCAAGTCGGCAAGCGATTTAGCTTTGTCATTTACACCAGAACGCCAGACAATCAGTTGGACGGGTAGCTCAACCAAGCGTCCAGGCGCTAACTCAATCCACAAACTATACTCCAGAGATTGAGAACGCCCTGCGACAAATTTGGAAATCCCTGCTATTGGATAGCAATGCGATCGCCCCGGTTGCTTCAGTGCATAAATTAGCTCCTCAACTGGGAACCCAAACCTCCGAAACTCGGATTGGGTGTACCGTAGTCTCAGTTCTCCGCCAACTGATTGGAAGAAAATAGGACCAGTCCAAACTGTATGATCACGGTTTTGCAGCTTCTCGACCTTAAATTTTTTTGTGTCTGGAACCCAGGTAAAGGTTTCGTTGTCATGATAACGCCACGATTCTGCATTAGCTCGCTCAAGGATTTGCTGTACTGATTCGTCTCCAAACGAGAGCAAATGCCAGGGAATGCTAGGGTTATTTGGATCTGTCGGTTCTGACTTTAAAGGCACATACTGCACTGTTAGGCTGTTGTCTATCCTTGTCAGGCGACCACAAGGGAAGTTGTCAGAGGGTGGTGCAATGCAGTAATTTCCCTTTGCAATCTTCCCCAAACAGGCGATCTTGGGATGCTGTCTTGCCATCAAATCAGTTATGACTTCGGATTGCAGAGCCTTCTTCCACTGATCGTTCGTATAACTACCAGGACGGGCAACAATATCGGGTAAACCCCCGATGGCGAAGCGACCTTGACTTCCCCAGTCTTCTGGATCAATCTTTTGTATGTCGTTTGTCGGTAATATGACAGCAGGTCGAATGCTTTCTGAAACATATTGTGCATTTCCAAATGCGGCACGGGTAATACTCAAATTCCCCTCAGATGCCTCAATGCGAATGCTCGTACCTCGCGGTAGGTCATGAGGGCGAGATTGAATCTGATATGGTTGCAGGCGAACGAAGATTCCAGGCTTATATTCGATTTGCACCACACCCCGATTTTCTGCGCTCACGATCATTGCTAACAATCCTGCTCTACCAAGGTTTGAGACGGCTCCCAGCAATGCCGATGCCTTTCGAGATGGAACTCTATCACCTTCCATCAGCAAGAGTGAAGTAATTTTTTGATCGTCTTTCTGAGTTAGTTGGATCAGCAGATGATCGTCTTGAAAATAGTTTTCTCCTTTTTCTTCATAAACCTGTTTGAGGAGGTTTTCCCGGACTGAGAAATTTCGCCGCAGCAACAGCAGACTATTTGCATCTTTGCCAACATCTTCTGAATCAAACCCTTTTGGTGGTTTGAGGGTCAGCGCCATATCATTTTTAACCGACTTGATTTGACCCGCTCTGAGAAAGACCAGATCTCTATTGAGCAGGCACGAACCTTTTGAAGACTCGACAAATGACAATCGTATATGGTCAAAGTAGATGTCTCTACCGTAGCTGCTTTTAAAGCGTTCCTCATCTAAGCGCCCAAAAACCACAGGGTCAGATTCTCCATTGTCTGCCCATCTTTGCCGTCTATCAGACAGTCGATCTTTGCTTTCTGGCGTGAGATATGCCTTGAACCTCTTGGGTTCAAATTTTCGCTGTTGCGCGATCGCGTTTTCGTTAAATCCATCAATATAGGAGATTTCTAGCTCCTTGCTCTGAGGATTGAGGTGAAGCAAGTGAACAATTTGATATCGACTACTTTGATAGTAAAGCTGTCGTGCTTCAGACCACTGAAGGTGAATACCCTTAATATTGAGAACATCCTGGGTAACTTGGTCATTAGCACTACCCTCAATTAGTGTTTTTTTGAATGAGATGACCTTGATAAGATCGCCATAAAATAGGAAAAATTGTGCTTTACTAAATGAGCCATCATCAAATTCCAGTTGACTTTCAGGAATCAGTAAAGTTTCCCCATATCCCATCTCAAATCGGTGATGAATTTCTGCATACTGCTCACCTGTAAAGTCATTAACCTCTTCAGGACCCACATAGTAAAGACGAATATCTTTGTCTTTGAGTAAAAAGACCTCAGTATTTAGTGTGGGGGCTTCACAATAATTGACTCTAAATTCTTCAAGAGTGAGAGATGGTACTAGGCGGCAGGAAGCCCAGACTCGCCGCTGCTCCATAAATAAACAAATCCTAGCCTGGTCAGAATAATCGCCCCCCATCACAAATTTGCCACGCTCCGGCGCAAGTGGCACCCACAGCGTCCAATTCTTCCCAGAAGAGTCTTCTGGAACTCTGATCTCATCTGATTCACCTTTGGACAGCCAAAATCCGAGTTCACCTCTGTTTTTGGCAAAGGTTGCTCTTAGGGGTTCGGGTGGCTTCCGCAGATAGTCTTCCAGTCTCCGCTTCCATAGATCGGTGTTACTATTTGTGTATTGTTGCTTAACGTCACGAATCGAGCGCAAATCAATTCGTCTTCGCAATACACATTTTTCCTCCTCTCGTGGCGTTAGAAATAATTCAGTCGCTTGAATAGTAACCTTTCCATCACTTGTCCCTTCTCTACAATTACCGATCAAAAGCTGCTTTTCGAGCTTCAGAACTGCACGTCGGTATTGGAAGGGTAGTTCATCGAAGGCAGGTTTGCTGCGAGTGTATGTTGTCTGATTGTCTTCCCAGAAGCTATTCTCCTTAAAACTCAGTTCTTTAGATTTGATTTCTTTGCCGATTGCTGGATGAAAAGTTTCTTTAATTTGATGGGGCAAGAAGAATAATTTACCAGGAGATAACTTTGACTCTGAAATTTCCAAATATTTCCCGTCACTAGAACGCGCTCTTCCTAGATAGGAAAGCTTGTCTAACTCGCCGCTCTTCCACTGTTTTAATGACCAGAGTGCCCTAGCTTGAATGTAGGGTTTCTCAATATGAAACATCAACTCCCCATGATGCTGTTGTCCAACAATCTTGTACCCTTGACTGATACGGAGTTCACCCAAGTTATCAATTTGCAAACCTTGCTCCTTGATCGCACCTTGACTCACTTGCCAAACCACTTGACACTGCGTCCCCTCTGTTCCTAATTTTGGCACAAGCGTTATGATTCCAACACATCGGTGATTTTGGCTCGCATTGAGAAAAATGGTCTTCTTTTGTTCATCAGGTATATCGGGAAGAATTTGGATTTTAAACCATTCGATCCAAAAAATTTCTGCCTCTCGGTTTTCACCAATCGGAGGTTCTGTCTGATGTTCTAGAGGAAGCATTGTAAGGGATTCAGCTTGCACCAAAACGCGGATATTTTCACTTGTAATGCAGGGTACAAAACCATCTCCTTCACGATCAATCCATCCCAGAGGTCGCGAAATTTTAACACGATCTCCTGCTTCTATGTACTGTCTCTCAGGCAATTTAAGCCAGCGATCGAGGAAAGCGGCCCAGTCTTGGTTTTGAGGGGTAATTCTGTAAAATGGAGGTGTTTCACCGCTTGCGGCACAGCGCCGCCATTCGGATTCTTTCCATTTTTTGATAATCAAATCTGCGATTTGTGCATTTCGATCAGGGTTTCTAACATCCCATTCCACCTTCACTTGACGAGGATAACCAGGAATCGCAATGTTTTCTTGAAGGTGGAAGAACCAGTTACGACGATCATCTCTTTCGGCGATCAACCGTTCATCAGACCGATCAAACAGTTCGCGCCACCGAATATTCCGATCATCAAAGGGAACGCTTAAATCTGGGTAAAATCCATTGAGTGCAGCAGGATTGATGGAATCAGGGGGGACTAGCCTTAACCCCACCCGACCTGATTCAAAGTCTGGAGTGATGGAGATGAGCAATCCCACTGCCCTGTCTCTGGGGTTTTGATAGTTTGTGATCGCATCTGCTAAAGTTGCAGCATCATCACCCAAAAAACGATGCTGTTCAATCAGATAGTTTTCTCCAGGTTGACGAGAAAACCGCCATGCCTTCTCGCCAAATTGCCCGATCGTTTCCTCGATTAGGGTCAAAACAGCAATATTACTGCGCTGTTGAGAAGGAAATGCCTGGGAAAGCAAATCGCTGAAATCAAGGTCGACTGGCACCCATTCCTGCCGAGAATTTAGTTTGGCGAAGACGTTACGCTTTAACGTTTGGGAACGTTGACAAAAGCTACGAGAAATATCGGCATCCCACAGACGTAGGTTCACCTTGTCTGTAATCAGCTCTGTCTGTTTATCAAGTTTGCGTTGCAAAGACAGAGTACGCTGACCATCCTTCCAAGTTTCATCAACATCGATATTGTTGATGTCTCCTGGCAGAGATCTGTGAGCTAAACCTTTGATTGAAGACCGATCTGATATCTCCCACTCTAACTTGTTTTCTTTCTTAAACTGCTGAATAGGAAGCTTAACGCGTTCCCCAGGTTTGAAAGACAAAGACTGAGCGGATTCGTAAGTTAGCAGGGACTCAGACTCAAACCCGCAATCAAAGGTATATTTCCATTGATGTCGATCGTCTTGTTCTGTCTCAGCAACATCAACCACCACAGCTAGAACGTTTAAGGGGCAATCGCTTTCATGATTCAGGGTACGAATTTCAGCAGGAATTTTTTTAAATAAGTTCTCCACTCCTGCGGTCTCAAAATCTTCATAGAAGACTGTTGCTGTGAGACGATTGGGATTATAATTTATTGCCTTGATTGCCAAGTCTGCAATCGGTTGCTCACCAGGCGGTAAAACAAGCAGCTTCTGGTCATTGCGGAGTTCTACATTGAGGGTTCTAGCTCGAATCGTGGTGGTCGCTTGTCTTTCCAATGATGCGCGACGCAAATTTGCCAAGTCAACGCCAAGTCCACTAAAATCTTCAGCATTTTCGTGAATATTGCTGAGATAGAGAAGTTTCGTTACCCATTCTTTGAATAGTTCGGCATACTGTAACTCTTTGTATGTTTCTCGTGGACTTTGAACTTTTCTTTGTTGGCTCCAGATATCACGTTCATCATTAATTTCCTGCATCAAGTCTGTATGTTTTTCCAGACGATTGCACATCATTGGTAACAATGCTGCCTGTAACTGTTGACGAGCAGACCCCGTTTCTTTAAATGTTCTATGATCTGCTTCTGTGGGATACACTCGTTCAAGCATATTTTTGAGGTCGTAGATACTGCCGTATTCGAGCAGCACCGAGGCAAGCAGGAGTTGCTCTTCAGATCGGTTTTCTAAAATGGAGCTGTCTAAAAATTCCAGCAGCCGCAAGCGGGTGAATCGATCGAGGTTTTTAGTTTGTCCCACACTATTCAGGCAGTGCTTCCAATCAGAAAACGTTTGCTCTAATGCTTTTGGAGCGATTTCGTAATCAGGGAGGTGATGCCCGATTGTATCTAACAACTCTAATGTGTAGACCAAACAATTCGATGCAACTGCCGAGGGTTCGCTTCCCCAATTGACACGCTCATCATCCCATTCCGATCCAATCCATTCATTTGGATGTAACGGTTCTGTTAGGAGAAGTTGGCGCGAGTTTACTTTCCAGGGAGGGGGATTATTAGAGCGTTGACTTTTCCAGTTCAAACGATCATCTGGGCGACGCGAGTAACCAGGACACAGGAAACGGGTGACTAAGGCTGCTTTCTGCTGTTCGGGAAAGCTGTGGCGTTCTCTGATATGGTGCCCGTGAACATAGGGAATTAAGCTCAGCCAGCGCCCTGATAGTTTAGGGCTGACTACACTAGGATAAGCATCTAAGATCCAGGAAATTAGCACTTCCGGGAGAACGGAATTTATAAATAGTGATTCTTCTATGTTGATATTGGAACGTTCTTCCTCAAGAGATTGTCCCCGCTCACATATCTCAACAAAAATTTGCGGATCAACCGACTCAAACTTTCCAGTACCTGCAAGCTTAATTTGCCGCTGGGTGAAGTGAAATAGTCCCATTAAAGCAGGAGAAAGCTGAGGTGCTTCGCCCTTGTTGTAGCGCCTCTCAATTATGGCAGTCACATCTGACGCATGAGCCAGCAACCGGGCAGCAAATTCAACCCGATTAAACTTGTCCTGTGCTAATTCTTGCAGCAGCCGAATAGCGACAAATACGCTGCCCATAAGGCGAATGAGTAGCGCTGGCTCATCAGCCATAGGATATAGATTATTCGGATTTTGAGTTCGTGCGATCCACGGAGAAAAGAATATCCATGCATATTGATTGTCGAGATTAAATTTTGCTCTATGGTTTACTTGTAACGGAATTTTTCTCTGTAAGCCTCGCAGATTCAGAAGAGATTTAAACTGAGCTTTTACCAATTTTTGAATATCCGTTTCAGGGCAATTTATGTGTAGATGTTGTGGCAACCGACTAGGTGCCCAGAAATTAATTAGCTCGTCAGCCGTCGTTGATGCATCAATGTGAGATGAAAGTTCCCATAAAGCAATATGCCAGTAGAAAATTGGCAAACTTTCAGTGCGGTTGGGGGTATTTTGAATGCCGACTCGACGGAATGAAGCATCTAGATTATGGCGGTCTTGCTCTGGAGCTTCTCGGATCAAATTACGCAGTTCGCTTAATGTCAGCGATTCCTGCATGATACGCTGGCACTGGCTAGTAGCTGTATATTTTATATTTGGCTCTCTGAATAAGACAATAGCGTAAGTCTGCAAGAGATCTGGTTCTACTTGCGCTACAACAGATGCTTTTTTAGCAATTAAAGACCGTAGCTTATCCGGATATTCAATCGATGTTAACGAGGCAATCGATGCAGAAAGCCGAAATGCCAAACGACCCAACTGGCACTCTAACGCCGCTTGAAGGAACTCACTGATAGGTGAAGAGGTTTCATCCTGCTTATTAACTTCTGCTATAAGTTCATCAATTAATCTTTCATGATTTTCAAGTTGGTCGGCAAGAATTGCCAGCACAAGTGTTTCTGGCAAAAACTCTTTCAAGTCAAGATAGGGCGTAGGACTCAACCTCCGTTCTGGTAAGTGTTGACTCTCTCGCACAAAAGAATTGACTATCTCGATGATTTTGGCAGAGGGCTGATTCGATAACGCCAAGTTAATCAGTTGCCGAACTGAGTTCTCTACACCTTCTGGAACACTCTCGGTTAAATGGTTAAAGTATCGCTTAACCGTACTCTTAAGCCCAGCGGGAATGTTTTCTCGATGCAGTGACTTCAGTACAGCAGGCAATGCATAAATTTGCATTCTGTCTTCTGTGTGCTTTAGCTCGTTATAGGCTAAGTAGAGTAACTGAGAATCACTTTCTGGATTTTCAAGACTGTTCAGAATTGATAGAAAGGCTTCCGTGTCGGATGGGTTGGCGCTAATGCAACAGCAAAAATACCATTCGGCAAGCATCAATCATACCTCTAGATGTTGGTCAAAGATGAGTGGGAGTAAATCAGACGGCGTTCACGCCGACAATCTAGGACTTGACGTTCCTTCTCCTGCTTTTTTTTTATCTGTTGCCACTCCTGGGGCGTACATAACCCAAAAACTGCACGTTTTTTTGCTTCTAGCTGCAACAGTTCTGTAATGTTGTTTTGACAAGGAGGATTGGCAGCTAGTAGCCAGCAGATGGCACTAGGAAGGTGACTAGTTGGGGCAGCTTTAAAGTGATTTATTGCTTGCTCAAACTTGACTTTCGCTCGAATTGCAAGGGTAAACTGATTGGGATCGTTTTGATTGAGAAATTCATTTTCCTTCTCCTCCTTTTGATTCTGATAGAAATGATGCAATGCCTGAAGAGAGGGTGAGTTAAGCGCTAGCTTTTGAAGAATGCTTTGAACTTTTTCGTCACTTTGAGCCTGTTCGCTTCGCAGAAGAGCCAAAAAGAAACCTTCTAATTTAAAGTTATTAATATTATAAGAATCTGGTGTAATAGGCCCATCTTGGTAAAGTAAATCTATATTAAACCTGTCAATATCTATGGCATCAACCCAAGCCTTCATCAGTATATCTGAGAGTAAACCAGCATTGGTTGCTATGATTAATGCAGCACTAACTGCATCCTCAATTGCACTTTCTGCATAAACGCCAACCCATTCATAACTCCATTGAGGAAATAAATTTACAATAAGGCAAAGCAACTGATAGTACGCTTTTCCAAGCATTGTAGGGGCGATTACTTGAATATCTAACACGACATCTCTCGCTGTGATTCCAGAATAAGTATCCTGCAATTCTTTTTCTAAATACTGGTCGTTTAAATTTATATATAAATCAATAGTATCTCTGTATTTTTTTCTCTCCTTATCTAACTTTTCTCGTTGAGAACTGCGGGTCAGGACATGATACATCCAGCTACAGAACGGTAATCCAGGTTTTCCTTCAATATTGATAAAATTAGTACGCTCAGTTTTCTGGGATGATATATTGTTTGCGAAAAACAGCCGAGCATCTAGACGCATCAACTCAATAGGGATTTCTTCAGCAATTTCTCGCAATTGGGTTTTAAGTGTTTTAACACGTCGATCAATATCTTCATCAATCGAAGTAATAACATTAATAATAATGGCTACTGCTTGTGAAGGAAATAGGTGGTTTAGTAGAGCTTCGCACCAATTTATAATTTGTTCGTAATAACCTGTATGGAGTTGCTTAGCATCAATCTCAAAGAAGAAACCTGGTATACTTGAATTTGGAAAAAAATCATCCTTTAAACTTTCAGCCACCTTATTACTTATATCCACTGCTGCATCTATAATTTGGAGTTTTTTGTAGGGCGCATCTGGATGCATATTTATCTCTAACTGTATCCATTCTCGCTTTGGCAGTACTGTGGTAAACTCATTTACTTTTTGAATTTCTTTTATCGCTTGCTCCAATATAAACTCAATATTTTTAAAATTTTCATATATTTTAGTTTGCTCGAAGCCAATTAATATACCAATAAAACTGCTACGTTGTAATCCCCAAATTGTCCCTATGTCAAGAGGCATAAGTTGGAATACTTGGTTATCCACAAAATAGGCTGGCTTTCCTGTGGGTTGAGAAGGTCTATAACTGGTTGAATTTAATCTACGTTCTAAGTATCGCAATTCTTGACGAGCGCAGGATGACGATATTTTTTTTATAATCAACCTAAGAGCTTCTTGATTTCTTGTTTGGACTAACTGGTCAATCAAATTTACAAGAAAATCATGTTCATCTACCTCTACACGATTTTGTTGTGGTCTTAGATTGATTTCAATTAGAAATGTTCTGCGCCGCTCATTTGAGTTACATATACCCGAAGATTCAATCAAAGTAACGATATTTTCTTGCTGTCGTCTATCTAGTAACTCTTCCATATCAATGACAATTTAGCTTGCTTTTGATGGAGTTTAAATCAGAATTGAAACCAGGAACGTTAGGGGCAATTGTCTGACAAAGCTTACATAGTGCCAAAAAATTACGATTCTCGTAAAGCCGAAAGACTAATTGCGTTGCAAAATCACGAGGAGCAATAGCTTCTATGAAATCTATATCAGACGGATCGAGTTGTATCGATATACATAACGCTCTTCGTGCATCTAGTTTACTAACTCGACCACTTCTTGTAAGAATATCTGCTAATTTATTAAACTCGAAATGATTCAAGTCTTTTATTTCTTCAACTAAAAACGAGTTCTCAGATTCACTTGTTGAAATTGGGTGAGAACCCGGACGTTTGAACAGATAGCCATCTTGCACGCGCATAAAGATGATAGGGGTTGCAAAATCTCGCTTGCGATATTGCGTTGAACCGAAGGCAATCACACGTCGTCCATATTGAGCAGCAATATCTACTGGATCGTCTGCCGCTAGCTGCTGATAAAAGCGAAGGGCAAACCGACTCGCAGTGCTGTTAGTGACTTCATACTGCATAGCCACCACAACCGGGATATTTTGTTGAACAATGCTAGAGGCAACCCCTACAAATGCCTGCGATGCCGATAACATTCCTCCTTCGCAGGCTTGCAGCATCACAACACCAGGACGATGTTGATTAAACAGTTCGCTGAAATAATCCGCATCCACCCACATTGCTTCATCAAAGTCTGGGTCTACGAAGGCAATCTGACCCACTTCTTGACTACCCTCCTTTACCAAACGTCCATGACCAATAAAGTGAAAGAGGTGGGGTTCTTTCGACAAAATAGTATCAATCGCGTCAGGATTGGCTGAGTTCACGATAGGCAGCAACTCAATGCGGTTTGCCTGCTCGCTTGCTAGTTTTTCCAACGCTTCTTGTACTGGTTCATAAGCGACAGTCGGTAAATCTGGAGGAGCAGACACAACCAAAGCAATTCTCAGCTTTTCATCCTTATCCAACTGAATTGGTTGTGCCGGAATCCATTGCGCGCGACGACGCGAGAAAACCAAATTCGGCACCGTTCCCATCCAGATTGTTCCTAAGTTCGCTCGTGCAGGCAAACACAAGAATTCCCAAGGGAGAGCAGCCACCTCAGGCATTCCCTGTTCATCGATATCCAATTCAACTCTAAGTAGTTGTTTCTCCTGTTGCACTACCTGATGGTAAAAGTTAACGAAATCCTGGCTCAGTACATCATCAAACAGAACATCGAATAAAGCTTCTCCCAGTGCGCGCGCTTTACTGGAATCATTCAGCCCATCTTTATCTTTTTTCCCAGCGATTTTCAACAGGGGCGTAATTTCCTCCAACTTCTCCTTGTAGCGAAAGACTCTAGAGGGTTGGCCCAAATCTTGATGCTGAGCATTCCACTTTTCCACCTGCACCCGCTCATAGTTAGCAACGCGAATGCGATAGGTGTAGTACGTCTTAGCCATCAGTTGCTGCCTCTCCAATTCAGTTCACTTACAAATAAGCTGTCTATGCATGACTAGCTGCTTTAGGCAGGGTTAGCATCCATTCCTCGGCATCGCCACGGGCAAATCGGCTTGCCACTTCATTCTTTTGCCGTAGTAGATGCTTCAATCCATCTGACAACTCACCGAAGACATCCCGTATATCAGCCGTGAGCCAATTGATATCTGGTTCAGCCCACGCTGTACCCCGCAGAGTAATAGATTCAGTTCCCTTGGGTACTTTGAAGACAATTGCAAATTTCGCTGTCCCGATTTTTTGCAACTCCCGATCCTGAATACGCCAGTAACAGGTAGAGTTACCTTCGCCATTAGTAAGGATTTCAGGATGACCGAGTTCGTATCGATAGGCTGGAATAGCAAGGAACACTTTGAAATCATCTTTGTTGGCTACATTCGCTTTTAGCTCACCTGGAAGCGATTGCAACAGTTGAGCCAACTGAGAGCTATCCACGCCGACATTCCAATCTAGGTTGCCATTCAACCCCACCTCCATACCGACATCAGAACTCAGAACCGAGCGCCACCGCTGTGTTGGAAACAGGCTCTGAATAATTGGCTCACCGCTCTCTTTAGAACCAAAATCAAGCTCACAGGTCAATCGCCAAAATCTAGCAGCCCGCTCAGGACGCAGATCGACGGTGAGTGTCATGTAATAGAAGTCGAACTGCTCCCGCATCTGTTGCTTGTAAATGTCGTTCAGTTCAGTACCACTATTTTTGAATGTCTCCTCTGTAAGCCGAATCAACCTGTCTCTGGGGTTGCCAAAGCTAACCCTAGTTTGAAATAGGCTATTAACAGCCTCTGCACCAATACCAAGTTTCTCGCCACCAGCTAGCGTACCTTCCCAATTTTTGACCTCTTTAAATAGGTCAGACAGCAGAGTATCTGCCTCTTGTAGGTTAGGAGGGGATAGTTCATTGGTCATCTCAGGTATCTCCTTGGGTTTTCTACAGGTTTCTCACAGAATCTAGAACTAAGATGTTGACAAAAATATAATTATGTGCCCTTGTTTGAACAGCCACAACCACTGCTAGCGGTAAGTAATTCACCATCTATACTTCACTATCTTTTAGATATTTTCCTAGGTAGCAGTGGTTAGCACTGAAAACTTTCAGTGTATTTTCATGAACCTGCACTATCAGAGCAGCTATGTTGTGAAAAGGCGTTGGTTTACCGTAACTTATAGTTAGACGTTACAGTAAACCAAGGTAAGTCTTTCACCAAATATATATATTGACCCTCGACTCAACCTCGCACTGGCTCGTTAACTGTAACGCGTAACTAAACGTTACGCTCAGTTGCGGCATCGCTATCTACCAACAACCCAGATTTTTTGCCTAACTGCACGGCTGGTTTTTCATAGTAAGAGTGCGATCGCAACGAGTGGGGAAAATTAGCGATCGTCGAACGAGACATAAACCCCGGTCGTGGCTCCCACGTCACTTTAGACTTCGTGGTAAGCTTGCCGTCTACCCCTACTGACTCAACTTTGATTCGGCGCTGCTTCACAGGTCGGGCAATCAAACTGCTTTCTATGCCCATCAAGGGAATGAAGCGATTAATCTCATCGCACCAAGCCTCGCAGTTGTGGGATTCCGGGCAGACCTTTCCTTGTTGAAAAAGAGCTTGGTGGATCATCTCGTGGAGCAACACATCCGCCGCGAATTTCTTACCCAGTAATTTACCGCGTCCCCAGGCATTAGAAGCTGGTTCAACAAGAGCTTTGTGCAAGGTAATGGCATTGCGCCAGGATTCATAAGAGCCAAGCGATTGTCCGTGGGCTGTAAATCCCCAAAATATACCACCGGGTTCTAAACTTCCGTCCCAATACTGTTCGTTGAGATTTCCCACTGTTCGTAAGCCCAACGACCGTACCCCCAATCTGAGATATCTGCCGCTGCTTTAAGAATTTCTAATTTTCCTTTTGATTCTGAAGTCAAGGTGTAACTCCTAACTAGAGATTACAGGCAGCGCGGGAATTTTATGTGTAATGTCTAACTAAGCGTTACGGCTTGACGGGTACGCATATCCTAAGAAACCCTGCTGAAAGCCGCTTTCAGAGCATTAGGCGTCGGGGTAGAGGTGACGAGTAGAGCGCTAAGTCGCTAACGTTAGCTCTGCAATTAGCACCGGCTTGTTAATCAAGTCAAGCTTGGCGTAATCGCCATCAATAGCGGTAATTTCAAACGGGGCTAACTCTTCGCAATAGGAAAGGCAGTTCTTCCAAAAAACGCGATTACTTACTCGGAACTCGATAGGTGAGGTGGGTTTAGTATTCAAAGACGTGGGAGTAGCGCCTTGGGGGTTTTGTACTTCTTCCGTCTGATTGTTTGATCGCTTTGATCGCATTCGATCGCTTTGATCGAATGCCTCTGTGTATTCTCCTACTAGGGTTTCATCTGTTTTTCGATTGGTTCGATCGGAAACAGGGGGTTGGACAGATAAATTCACTGAGAGAGAATCATCACTATCAAGCTCATAGGCGAGGGAGGGGGAGCGATCACATTGATCGAATACATTATCCAACGCCTCAACCAGTATGACTTTTCCCGTTCGATCGCCCCGATCGAATTCCGATCGAATGCGATCGCAGGCCGCTGGAGAGCTGGTGGCAACGAAGTTGTGCAAGCAAGTTGATTGAGTTTAAAACTTATCAACCACTTTTTTGACTATAAAATGACGACGTGCAAGCCCTACTGGTACCTGAATCAATTGTGTGGGGAGGATTAGCTTACATTCCGTAGCAACCATCAACTGTTCAAAACTTACAACTTTATTTAATCCTTGTTACGGTTGTTACTCCCACCAGCCGTCTACGATGTTTTCTATTACCTCGTAATCTGATGTAATTTGAGCCGCATACTGATCACCCATTTCCTTTGAGTGTCCAAGCAAAGTTCCGAATTGATGGGCAATATTTGATTTCCCGATTTGCCGGATATGTTTCTCTGCAATATGCCGCAAAGCGTGAGGATTCGTCCATCGGGCTTCTCCGAATAAAGCGAGTGTTGCCGTCGCGATCGCTCGATTGACCATGCGCCAGATGCTAGCAACATAATGAGGCTTGCCGAAACTATTCGGGTCTCGCTTACCAGTAATGAAAAATAAGTAATTATGGCTCTCGAAGTTTGTCTTCGCTACTTTCCAAGCAGCTATACGATTTTCCGCTCCTTGTAGCCTTATTTCTTGTTGCTGGATGTATTTATCAATCGGAGCTTTTACCTTTTCAGCGACAATTCCTTGTCGAGCCGCTTCCACTCTGGCCCGAATTCGTTCTACTTTGTCAGCACCATAGCCCCAAAACTCTGTCCATCCTGGCAAAGTCTTTACCGACTCGGCAATCAGAGACCGCCACTTGTATACCCACAAATCAAGGTCTTCGGTCAGAATTGCCGGTAGCTTATATTCACGAGGTTTGTGGGTTCTCGAAGAGAGTTTATGCTCCTGGAGTTTCACCACATAATAGGGAATCCCCTGGCCATCTTGTTTGCGAAACAAAGTTTCTCCAAATTTTAAATTTCTCACCTCCTCTTGACGAACGGGGCAGTAAACCAAAAGCTTCAGAATTAGGTAAGTCTGCCAAGCTCTAGCAACTGCGGATTTTGGTCGAGTCCCGTGACTGAGAAACTCTCCGGTTTGTTGATGATGTTTTCCATAATTTGGAGCGCACAGGCTTTGGACGTATTGAACAACCTGTCGAGCTTCCTCATGGGTTAGCTGCTTCTGCTCCCATTTCTCCTGTGTAAGTCTCTGCTTTTCTTTCTGATAAATCTCTGAATATTCGCTTTGTAAGTCCTGTAGTTGGAGAACAATCGGAATATCTGACCAATTACGCCGCTGTGAATTGTTGTAATTGAGCCACTTAGCGATCGCAATTCCTGTGCCAACCATTTGTTCACCCGTTGAATGACTGACTCCACGAGTTTGTGTAGCCCAGTAAGTGTAGTCATCAAGCAGATTTACATCCGTTAACAGCTCCAAGCTCAGTTCAAAATCAGGGTTCTCTTGGGCATACCAGCCCAGAAACCGGAGTACGGCTTGTTCATCATGTTGGAACGTAGATGGTTTAACCGGATCGACTTTGGGCTTGCGAACTCTTTCAAATTCCCGACGTTCCCGGAGAGAACTCGCAGTGCGGCGTAGGTTCTGACCTCCCGTTAACCGAAACTCCTTAAATGCCTGCATCTCCTGGACTACATTTGGTGGCAATTGACTCCACGTCAATCCATAGGATGCCAGCTTTCCCCGCGTCGGTTTTGGCTCTAGGGATACTCGAAAAGGAGCAACATCCTCTCTTGTAACTGGAACTGGAAATAACTCGCGCCACCAAACTTGTCTCTCCATCCACTCCAAAAATCGCTTGAGAGTCGAACGGTAATTATCTCTGGTA
Source organism: Trichocoleus sp. DQ-A1 (assembly GCF_039961955.1). Lineage (NCBI taxonomy): Bacteria > Bacillati > Cyanobacteriota > Cyanophyceae > Leptolyngbyales > Trichocoleusaceae > Trichocoleus > Trichocoleus sp. DQ-A1. The sequence goes on along the minus strand of NZ_JAMPKE010000028.1, from coordinate 9,471 downwards.
CCTTCAGAAATTTGCCCGTTCTCTATCGCGATTAAGGTCTGCTGATTGAAGATTTCTAAAGCGTCTTTAAGTTTGGCAGATGGGAATTCATCGCAGTATGCAGCAAACTGCTTAGTTTTTAAAATTTGAGAAAGAGGATCTAGTTCAGGAATGACATAAAACCTCAAAGCGATGCTGAGGTATTTCTCAAAATCATTGGCAACAAGTTTTGCTTCCTTGGACTTACGCCATAAATTTAGTACATGACTAAGCGAGTAGCTTTTCATACATAAATCCACCTAAAATTAGTACATTTATACCATAATTTTCTAGCTTTTAACCACAATCCCACGGTGAAGATTCTCGAAGCTTGCTTCGAGAATCTCGATAAAATACCCTTTGCAGAAAGGTTAAAGTAACTTTTTTTAGAGTATGCACTCATACAAAAAACGTATGAGTGCATACTCATAGTACTATTGTTCTAGTTACTGAGTAGCTCGCGTTGTTCGGTAGGCGCATCAGCTTAGGGCTTTTTTCGAGAATTCAAGTCCGTTAGATTATTTATTACCCTTACATGAACATGGAACAATACACTCTCGGTCGTGCCCTAAAACTCTGGGAAACCTCTATCGATGCCAAGAACGTTGGCATTAACTTTGATAAATACCTGAGCATTGCCCTAAGGCAATACGTCTTTCCGGAATTAGACCCGGTTGCACAAAATTTGAAGGTCGAGGAATTTGCTTCCTTTTGCGAGCGACTACCCGTTGCCCAACTCAACGGAGCCTTAGATATTTTCGACCGACAATTTGAAAAAGCTGTTGAGAAAGGAAGAACATCTCGAAGTACTGGGAGAAACTATCGTTCCACTCTTCGGCAATTCATACAGTGGCTAGAGAAGCAGGCTTGGTGGCATTGTCTATTTCCCGATCCGGTTGCAACAGTTTCTCCGTTTCGAGAAAAGAGTCCTGAATTACCAAAAACTAGAGAACGACATTCACCCTACGGCTTATCTAAAGACAATCTGCCCAGTCATATTCTTAAGCAAGTTGCAGAGTTCAAAGAGTTTCGCCTAACCGGAGGCAGAAGTATACGCCGAACTGCATCCAATCCAAAACAGTCTAGAGAAGATAGAGAAGCCCGTAGACCCAAAATAGACGCTATCCAGCCATCAACATTTAAAAATGATGAGGACAAGATACTAGCATTCTTAGGCTGGTACGCCCAAGAGTATCCTAACTCTGAACTCAATTTAGAGCGACTGACTGATGTAGACCTACTGGACAAATATACATATTGGGCAATTGAAACACGAGGAGTTTGTCATTCCACAGGTGTAAGTATGGCTAAAACAGCGATTGCGATCGCTAAGTGGTTAAACTACGACAAATCGACTCGCCGCAATTGGTCGGATATTCCACTGATTTTAGATTTACAAGACTTGCGAAATGAGTACGCTCAAGAGTATGCCAAGGAGAAAGAACAGCTTGAGGCAGAAAAAGGCTCCAGCAAAAAGTTAACCCATCCAGAAGCCCAACAAGTAGTTCAATACCTGAGGGAGTTATGCGCTCCGCATACGGGTCATTGCGATCCACAGACAGGAGAACTCAGTAAATATTTGAGGAAACGCCAAACTTCAGCAGTTGCCCGTTCCTGGCAAACTTATTTAATTGTCAAAATTCTGGTTTACTGTCCCGTTCGGCAGGAGGAAATTAGAAAATTGGCTCTTAACGAAACCCTATTCCGTCGAGAGGACGATGAGGGCAATCCCTACTATGAAGCTTACTTTGAGGAACACAAACGCGCTACCCAACACTCCTCTCACAGCAAGCCTCGGCATTATCGATTGCCCGCTATCTTGACCCCTGATTTAGATATGTGGGTGTACAAGTGGCGACCCCTGATTCAAGAATTAGTTGAGACACCAGAGGGATGGATGAAACTTTGGAACTATAGGCTTGATAAGGTAGAACGCATTCATCAAAGGATAGAAGCTGCCCAACAAGGAATTCTTCCAAAAACCGTGAAAACTTCACCAGAAGAATATATCCAGTATCAAGAGTGGCGACGGTCGGGAGTTGAGCGACGGATTAATGCTTGGAAAATTGCCAAGAGTAATTTTGAAGCCAATAACCGTTTGTTCTTTATGTTCGGCAAGCACGAAACGGAAGCCTTTGGGAAGCCTTTTGAGGTAGACACCTTCTGGGAAACGGTTCGTCGGGCTTTTGCAATTGCAACACAAAGCTTATGCGGAGAAGCTCGCTGGATTAACCCTCATGCTCTGAGGCATATTGCAGAAAAGCATATTCGCCAACCTGGTCGGAAAGATATTACTGAGTCCTTTGGAACACTGATTGGACATTCCAAGAAGATGGGTGATGAATATGCAGCTCAAATCACTTCTGAATATGAATTGATCGCAGAACTTGCAGATGACTGGTGGATAGAGAATATGTAACGATTCCACTTTCCCAATTTTGGTTTCCCTGCACCTGAGAAGAAAATATCCTGCACTTCGGATATTTAGTATCGGTGGCTGCGGCAGATGGGTCACTCAGTCTCTAACCCCAGCAGCTGCCGCAGTTCCTCCTCGGATGCGATCTCTCTCCATCCCCCAGCGGTCTCGACACGTTGCAACATCGCTTCTATGGCTAGCGATACCAAGACTTCCTTGCGAATCTTCCTCCCCATTGAACGGCGGGTCTGTTTTACGGCACCATCCAAGGTATCGTTCAATGGCTCTGGTATCCTCACGGATAAGGGATAGAGGGGAAGCGGTGCTGTTTTAGTAGGACTTAGGCATTTTCTAGCCCCTTTAGGGGCTGAAAACCTCTCTGAGCAAGAAAAAGAGGTCGATGGCCCAAAAATGCCTGAAACCCTTGTGAATACTGGATTTATACTTTTTCAAGCTGAAAGTCTTTCTCTGCCCAGGTTTGAAGCCCTTTTTTTATCATTTTTGTCTAAGTCCCGTTAGTAGGACTTTGGGACTTAGACCTTTTCTGGCTAAATAAAGGGGCTGAAAGCCCCCGGAACAAAGAAAAAAGGTTGATGACCTAAAAACATCTGAACCCTTGTCAATACTTAATTATTCCTATGGCTCTATATAGATTCGGGGTTTGAGTAGCAACGGAACAGAAACTCATGTTAAGCTGAAATGCTTACAGAGTAAACGTTCTAGAAATCGCTTTCAGCCTCAATGAGACGTACCAATTAGTCTTACCCCTAAATATGACTTGAACAAAAACTACAACAAATATTTCTCGCACTCATTAGAACATAAAATTGTAAAAGTTAACCTGTCAGCCCTACTCTCGATCTAAAGCTTAATGTCGCGATTGCCATCTCCTTGTCCTTCTCCGTCACATTGATATACCGCAGGAAAATTTACAGGTGGATCGCTTCTCATTAATGGGAAGCCTCGTCTTTCGGTCACCAGCAGCGAGTCAAAGCGTAGTTATTTCTTCCAGGGCTTGCCCAACCCCGGCTGTCAGGACTTCTATGTTCTGCCCTTGTTGCAAGGTAGGCTGAACTAGCTGCCCAGTGATGAATACCAATTCAGCTAATCGTTGGGTGATGCTGGCAAGCCACTTGTCTGGAAGCGCTACTCCTCGAAAACAATTTCCCAAGGCTTCACCAACAGACGATTGGACGAGGGATCGATCAGGTCAGAAAACACCTTCGCACCGTGTGGGGCTGCGGCTAGACGCTTGTCCTTATTAGCTTTCAACCATTCAACAAAGCGAGGACCACCTAGACCTCCTGACTTGCGAAACTCAGCCCAGCGTCGCCAGAAAGTAGGGAAATTCACTGGACCGAAGTCTGCGAAAGGTTGCTTCACTTCAGGCAAGGGTTCCACAGGTATAGAGGCGTATTCACGCCACACACCCGCCTCAGCCGTGCTAGCGGCTGAGGCATACTCGCGTAGACGCTGCTGCATGGCCAAACTGACGCTGTCATATAGAAAAGGGAAGGCGTAGCCCAAGCGCACCATTTCAGCATTAACGTTTAGACCATCCAGGGTAACGTAGCCTAAAACCCTGTCATTAGGGTCTAGGATGGTATCTTTGTGGACTGAGCAGCGCAGCTGAACAGCAAGCTCAGTGCGTTGGCCCAAAAACCGCCTGCCTCCAATCTCCTCCAGCTTGGCCAGAGCAAGAAAGCCATAGTTCTGACGCGACCCAAGGGCATGGATTTCGGGCGTGTCAATGCCTTGAAAGCGGATGGGTAGGCGTTTGACTACTCCCATCGCATGCTGGCGCTCTTTGTTGACTTTTTTGTTAGTAAGCACAGCTGCTCCTATGCCTCGAATGTCCTCCTCCACCTCAGCATCGAGCAGCCAGAGGGTATCGCCATCGGGACTGCCCCCCAGTTGACGTTGCAAATCTAGGTTTACCCAGCCTCGAAACACCACGGTTTCAGCATCATCGGGGAAGGGGTTTTGGATCGGTGCATCGCTGGGACTCCATTGCACAATCGCCGTAGCGATTAGGCTGTTATCAGGAGCATCACCGGGTACGAACTGGAGCTTGTGTTCGCCTTTGTTCAAATCAGGCAGAGGTAATATAAACGTGGACCAACCGGAATTGCTGCCCCGGCTGAGGGTTCCTACAACTTGCCCATCTAGCAAAACCTTAAGCCCAACTTTATCAAGGTCATATCCTTGGATGAGGGCAAAAGCGTCCTTGCCACCTGCTTCTACCTGAAAGGTAACGGGTGGACCAGCTTGACCATTATTAACTTTTTGAAAATTCGGTGCCAGTGAAGCTAACGTGTCTTGATCGTCCCCAAAGCGTTGTTGGACTTGGAGTACCTGATGCATTGATGCCATAGCTGACTTCCTTGTGCCTCTGGGCTTCATAACTGAGTTGATCTACCAATTGAGGCTGCACCTCTCCGGATATCTCACAGATTTCTCTTAAAGAACGCATGAGCACAGAAACCAGTTTTCCTAGGGCAGAATTAAATGACACCCAAAATGAACAAAAAAAACAAAGCGCTAAAACTACAACTACACAAAGATTACAGGCTTAACCCGATTTTCTGTTCCATCGGGTGTGATGACCCTATCACAGTTGAACTTATCGTGGCTTCGCTAATTCATCACAAATTTTGGAAGTTTCCGGAAACGCCTGTCATCCGTTGAATCAGAAATTTATGTTACATTTCTGTCCTGCATTTTATTGCGTTCGAGAACGCAATAAAATGCACAGTGGACGACCTTCAGTCCGCTGCATTAGACAGTATTTACGGGAAGGAGCTTATCCATGCTCGATGATTTCGTCGCACTCTCCTCAGTCCTCACAGGTGAGCATAAGTTGGATCGAAACTTAGCAGACCAGTATATGCAGAGAGTCTTGCAGGAACCTGTAGGAAACCAGTTGGAAAACCTTCTAAAGCTCTTCTACGAAATCCAGTCTGAGGGTGACGATATTGTAGGAAAGATTAGGAAGCAAATTATCGAGAATAGTACACTTGGACCGCTTGCCAAGCAGATTATCATCCTCTGGTACACATCTGGATTTCCTGAAGCAGATGGCAAGACATGGAGATTCGGATCTCCTGAAGGGTACTTCAGCAGTCTCATGTGGTCTATAATCCAGGCCCACCCACCGGGTCTGTCGGGAGGTTACTTTGGCCACTGGAAATATCCGCCAGACTACATTCCTAAACAGCGCTAGGCTAGAGAGCCAAAATGGAACAAGACTTTGATGTCATTATTATTGGATCAGGAGTTGCCGGTACGTTGACTGCTTGGCAACTAGCCAATGAACAGTTCAAGGTTCTGATTCTTGAGGCTGGTGAACGAGGCCCCGAACGTGTGGAGTTGGTCGGAGCCTACGCCAGAGCATCATTAAAGACACCCGGATCGCCCTATAAAGGCAGATTCGGTGACATTAAGGCTCCCAGCCCGGACAGTGAGAAGGATTACTACGAGCAAAGTACAAGTACCGACCTGTTCAAGAGTACCTATCAGCGGCGCATCGGTGGCTCAACTTGGCATTGGCTGGGAAATGTCCCCCGCCTGATTCCCAACGACTTCCGGATGAAGTCTGTCTACGGTGTAGGAGTTGACTGGCCAATAACCTATGACGAACTGGAACCTTGGTACTGCGAGGCGGAACAGGCCATTGGGGTGTCAGGAGATCACGCCGAGTGGAATGGGCTTTTGGGAGCCTATCGCAGCCGTTCTTTCCCGATGAGTAAGATATGGTCGAGCTACGGTGACACAAAGGTAGCAGAGGCACTTGTGGGAGTGCAGTTCGATGACGTTCCGCTGGCTCTGGTCAGCACTCCACAAGCACGCAACTCCCAACCCTATGATGATCGACCTGCCTGCGCTGGAAATTCAAGCTGCGTGCCTATATGCCCGATCCAGGCAAAATACGATGCGACAGTCCATCTGGCCAAAGCTGAGCAGGCAAAGGCTATTCTTCGCGAGAAGTCGGTGGTAACACGTCTAGAGGTAGATGAGGACAGGCATATTCGCCGAGTCATCTACAAGTCTTGGGATGGTCAAGAGCATACCGTCTCAGGCCGTATCGTGGTGATAGCTGCACACGCCATCGAGACTGCCAAGCTGCTGTTGATGTCGGCGTGTAAGCGAACACCGAATGGCGTTGCAAATTCCAGCGACCAGGTAGGGCGCAACCTAATGGATCACCTGCAAGGGGCAGGCGCAGCCCTAGCCCTGGAGCCACTGTTTCCGTTTCGCGGTCCGCCTACAACCTCAGGTATTGATAACTTTCGGGATGGCGCATTCCGCAGCACCAGGAGCGCCTTCCGGATGTCTATAGGTAACGACGGTTGGGGTCGAGTAGAAACACCCTATGCAACTGTGTTGAAGCTCGTGCGTGAGGAAAACCTCTTCGGTAACGAACTCAAGGAGCGGCTTGCAGCACGGGTTACGCGGCAATTCCGCATCAGTTACTCTACCGAGATGCTCCCGAACCCAGAGAACCGGGTAACGCTCTCAGACCAAACGGATGGTTTGGGTATCCGAAGGCCAAAGCTCCATATCAAAGTCGATGAATATAATAAAGCTGCCTTTGAGAGTGCCTGGGAAGTTATGGAGACGATCTTCACAGCTATGAAGGCAACTGAGATCAGAATTCCAAAGGATCGAAACGATTATTCAGGCGCAGGGCACATCATGGGGACTTGCCGGATGGGAAACGACTCCACTCAATCTGTGGTGGATTCCGAATGCCGCGCTCACGATCACCCAAACCTATTTATCCTGGGGGCTAGCGTGTTCCCGACCTGTGGAACGGCTAACCCCACGCTTACAGTCGCTGCCTTGGCCTTGCGTGCGGCAAAGGCGATCAAGTTTCAGCTTGCGGCGGAACCAGCAGGCAATGATGTTACTTTGCATCGATAACGAGTAGATCCATGTCGGACAAGAAAATCATTTCATCCCGCTCTGAGCTGCTGAGCCTTCTCTCTGAAGCCTGCGAGCTGGAGCATACCCTTGCCTGCTCCTACCTCTACACCGCTTTCACCCTGAAGCAGGATTTGACAGAGGGCGGCTTAAACTGGCAGCAACTCCAAAAGGTGCGCTTGTGGGCTGCTCAAATCTACTTCGTAGCTTCTGAAGAAATGCTGCACTTGGCACAGGTCTGGAACCTCCTGGCAGCCATTGGTGGTACTCCTTACTATCTGCGTCCCAACTTCCCGCAGAACTCGAAGTATTACCCGCTCAACCTCCCACTGGAACTCGAACCCTTTGGTCCTGAAGCCATTAAGCGGTTTGTTTATTACGAGCGGCCAGCAGAGGTGACACCAGAGCGTGCATTCTCCAAAGAGCTTGGTCTTGCCGAAACAGATTCACCCTCTCCCGAATATCGGACAGTAGGAGAGCTATACCGCCTCATCTTATCAGGATTTCAGTCAATCCCTGAGGAACAGTTGTTTATTGGAGCGCCTGAGAGGCAGATTGATCAGGATTTAGTTGATTTTCCCGATATCGTCAAGGTAGTTGACAGAGCATCTGCTGAAGCTGCTATTGAGGCGATTACCTCGCAAGGTGAGGGGACGGTGCCAGACCGCACTGACTGCCACTACGGAATATTTAGAAAGATCCAGAGCGAACTTCAGTCTGAGCAGGAAGAAAGCCAGTGCCGGGGGGAAGAATTTGAACCTGCCCGCAATACCATCAAGAATCCAATCTCTCGCTACCGAGGAAGTTATGGAGCGGTAAAAGGCAACTTAATTGAAGATGAGTACACGAAGCAAGTGGCAGAACTCTTCGATGAACTCTACGGACTGATGCTACGAATGCTACAGTATGTCTTCGACAACAGCACAGAAGATGCTGCTCTACTGCGTGACTTTTCCAGGATGGCCATCAAGATGATGTGTACTGTCATCAAGCCGTTGGGGGAGGCGCTAACCCTGCTGCCAGCAGGCGCACGGTATGGTCTTCGTACTGCGGGACCAGCCTTCGCCATGTCACGCCATGTGCCCCTGCCTAGGGAGCCTCGCTCCGCATCTATCGTGGCTCAAGAGCGATTGCAGGAGCTTGTCCTTTTATCAGAAGAACTTGCCGATCATGTCAGCGCACCCACACAGCTCATCAGTGCTCATACAAATCTGAAGAGTTTGAGCTAGCACATCGACAAGGACTGCCATTACGGAGAACATAAAAATCAGGAGGAGTTAACTTCAGCGCAGGTAATGGGTTTGAGTAGCAACGGAACAAGAACTCCCGTTAAGGGGTGTACCAATTAAACCTACCGAAATTTAGGAGCCTAAAACCCCTGATATTCTGTTCTAGATTTCTGTACCAATTAGCTTAAAGACTAATTGGTACGTCTCATTGAGACTGAAAAGCGATTTCTAGAACGTTTACTCTGTAAGCATTTCAGGCTTAACGTGAGTTTCTGTTCCGTTGCTACTTAAACCCCGATTCCAAGGAGTTTTACGGTTGGAAAGCGATTAAATCCTTGCTGCTATTAGTGTTGAGGGAGAAAGGTCTCAGAATGTCCAAAACACTTATAGCTAGAGTCTTCTATTCAATTTTCAGGCATCCTCCACCAATTAAGCCAGAGATCCCACCACCTCTTTTGGGTCCCGTGACCAGAATTTCGGTTTCGCGACCTTCAAATACCCGCGAAGAGCTGGAATCAGGTTTCAGTTGAATCGGCATCTGTCGTATAGAATGCCTAAAAAAATCCTAGAGTTAGGCACTCTATTCATGTTTATCCGAACCAAAATTATTAAAGGTCAACCTTACCGTTACCTGGTCGAAACTTATAAAACCGCTGACGGTCAAAAACGCCAAAAGGTACTCAAATATTTAGGTCATGCTCCCACCCTACCGGATGATGCTCCAACGGCTATTGTACTGTTTGCTGGAGGCGGTGGTGTAGAAGCTGGCATGGTCATGGCTGGTGTTAGACCCGTCTTGAGCGTGGAATGCGACCCCAATCTAACAGAACTCTCTGCCGCACTTGCTGCCTCTTTATCGCTGAACTTCAAACCCTATGGCACTAA